>JALWEL010000254.1 GCA_027014065.1 DHVE2 group archaeon | reverse complement strand
GCGTAATGCTCCATGCGTGCAGAGGCGCGAAGGAAGCGGGGGGAATCACGCTGGGAATTCTCCCCTACGGAAAGGAGAGCGCAAATGAATACGTTGACATAGCAATTCCCACTTACTACGGCTTAGCGAGAAATCATTTGGTTGTGAGGGCAAGCGATGTTCTAATCGCCATTGACGGATTCATCGGCACATTGAGCGAGATTTCATTTGCACTAAACGAGGGTAAAACGGTTATCGCATTGAAATCTTGGGACATCGAGAAGGAGAAGATAACAAAGGGAAAATACATGAAAGCAAAAACACCGGAGGAGGCGGTGGAGCTGGCATTTCAGGAGTTAAATTCATGATTTTCAAATTTTGAATGTGCTTTTCATTCGTAAAAGGGTAAAAATAAATAAGGGAGATTCATTAAACCACCCATGCCAGTCATAAGGATTCAGCGCAGGGAACTCGAGAGGTTGGGCGTAAGCGTAGATGAATTGAAGGAGAACGTGCGCATGCTCGGGGCAGATTTAAAAGACGCAAGCGGGGACGAGATTCAGGTTGAGTTTTTCCCCGATCGCCCGGATTTGTACACGGTTGAGGGCGTGGCCCGGGCTCTGAAAATTTACATGGGAAAGGAGAAGCCGAAGAGGTACAACGCGAAAGAAGGAGATGTGAGAATCAAGGTTGATCCTTCGGTGAAAGAGGTGCGGCCTTACATAGTGGGCGCCGTGGTTAAAAACGTTCCCGTGGACGAGCTTATGATAAAGAGCATGATGGACTTCCAGGAGAAATTGCACATCACGGTGGGCAGAAAGAGAAAAAAGGTGGCCATCGGGTTGCACGATTTCGATAAGGTGGTTCCTCCTTTCACATACACGACCAAGCCCGGAGATTTTTCCTTCGTACCTCTGGGATTCCGAGAAGAAATGAGCCTCGAAGAGATTTTGGAGAAGCATCCCAAGGGAGTAGATTACGGACATATAATCAAAGGAAAAGGGTTCCCGGTGATTTTGGATTCTCGCGGCGAGGTGCTATCATTCCCTCCCATAATAAACGGGGTTCTCACCCAAATAACCGAAGAGACGAGAAACATATTCATCGACATAACAGGCACAGATTTAGCAACGATAAAGAAGGTGCTCAACATAATCGCCTCTTCGTTTCAAGACAGAGGAGGAGAAGTGTACAGCGTGGAAATAGAAGACGGGGAGAAAATAAGAGTTCCGCAATTCGAATACGAAAAGATGCGTGTGGATTTCAACCAAGCGAGAAAGCTTCTTGGTATGAACCTCTCGGACGATGACATCAGAAACTCCCTGGAGAAAATGGGTTATTTCATACACGGCGAAGAGGTGGAAATTCCGCCCTACAGGATGGACATTTTGAATCCTGTGGACGTAGTGGAAGACATAGCAAAGGGGTTCAGCTACGATAGAATAGAGATAAAAAGATTGAAAAAATACTCGCGTGGACGGGGATTTGAGTGGGACGAGAAAATAAAACTGATAATGGTTGGTCTCGGATTTTTAGAGATAAAAAGCCTCACGCTCTCTTCCTTCGAAACCCAGTACGATAAGATGAACGTGGAGAGAGAAGAAAAAATAATCGTGAAGAATCCGGTGAGCGAGGCCACAGAAACTCTCCGCTCATGGCTCATCCCCTCCCTTATGGAAATTCTGCAGAAGAACAAGCACAGGGACCTGCCGCAAAAGATTTTCGAAGCGGGCTATGTTCGCACCGATTCGCTGGAAAGACATTTGGCTTTCCTCTATGAAGACTCGAAGGTGGGCTTCACCGAGGGAAAATCGATCGTGGAAAGAATACTGCAGGATCTGAACGTGAAATACGAAATCACCGAGGAAGAGCACGGAAGCTTCATTCCGGGGCGCTGTGCAGCCATACTGGTTCATGGAGAGAAAATTGGATTCTTCGGAGAAATTCACCCGAAGGTAATCGAG
>JALWEL010000253.1 GCA_027014065.1 DHVE2 group archaeon | reverse complement strand
TTGTAAGGAAGATACCATATAATATGCCCCACCATCGTAAGTTCTCTTAAATCATCTCTGTCCACAGGACCGTTGAACTGCACTATGTAGTACTTGGAAGTCTCCTTTTTCAACTCCGCCGGAATACCGGGGCTCATTTTCTCCGGATCAAATGAAAGAGAGCCGATATGTATGCTTCTCATATAATCCACGTTCACATAATACGGGTAATGCATCACATCCTCCAGAGTCGAAATCACAAGTTTCATTTTTCCATAGTCCCTCAATACCCCGCTTCCCTGATACCCTATAACCAGATACATGTGCTTTTCTCCGATTGTGCTCTCAACCACGTTCTTCGCTGCGCTTGCCCCTAAAATGGCAAAGGAACTGAGCAATAGTACACTAACCAAGCCCAACACGAGATATTTTTTCATCACATAGTCCACCCGATGCAGGTATGTTTTTCAAAATATTTAAATTTTTTCAAAATAATTGCGTGATGATGCAACCAGAACAAAGAGAGATTGAAAAAGATAAATAAGCAGTTCTCAATCACCCGAGCATGGATGTGAAAGAAGGAGATTACGTAGAAGTCATCACAGAGAAAGGGAATTTTAAAGGTGTTCTTCTTCCAAAGCCCAAGTTCAGCGATGATGATATCGTTATAATAAAGTTAGATAACGGGTACAACGTGGGTGTGATTCCGAAGGAGATAAAACTCATAAAAAAAGCGGAAAAGAAAGAGAAAAAAAGAGAATTAAAAATCGAGAAGAAAAATCACCCAACGGTGTCCATAATAGGCACAGGGGGAACAATTGCCAGTTACATCGATTACTCCACTGGCGCCGTGCATCCGGCTATGAGCGCAGAGGATTTTATGTACGCGGTTCCCGAAATCAACGATGAGGCGAATATACGGGCAAATTTGGTTTTCAACATTCTCAGCGAGGATATGAAGCCAGAATACTGGATAAGAATTGCAAGGGAAATAAAGAAAGAAAGCGAAAAATCAGAGGGCATCGTGATCCCTCACGGAACCGACACCATGAGCTACACTGCAGCAGCTCTATCTTTCATGTTTCCGAAATTATCTTTACCGGTGGTTTTAGTTGGTTCTCAGAGAAGCAGTGATAGACCGAGCAGCGATGCGTACATGAATCTCTTATCGGCGGTTAAAGTTGCAAAGACTGATTTGGGAGAAGTGGTAGTTGTGATGCATGCCACCAGCAGCGACGATTACTGCCACATTCATCGGGGCACAAGGGTCAGAAAGATGCACACTTCGCGTAGAGATGCGTTCAAGAGCGTCAATTCCAAGCCACTAGGAGAAGTTCGTGACGAGGTGAAATTCTACGGGGAATACAAAAAGAGAGATGATGAAATCGAATTGATGGACAAGATGGACAAGAAGGTGGCACTGATTTACTATTATCCGGGAATGAGTGAAGACCACATGGAGTACGTTCTGGAGAATGTGAACGGAGCCATAATAATGGGCACTGGATTGGGACATGTGGCATCAAATTTAGTTCCCCTGCTGAGAAGGGAGATAAGGGACGGAAAGGTAATAGGTATGACTTCCCAATGCCTTCACGGAAGGGTAAATCTCAACGTGTATTCCACCGGTAGAAATCTGAAAAGCGCCGGGGTTATTCCTCTGGGCGACATGCTTCCTGAGGTTGCATATGTGAAATTAATGTGGCTCTTAGGGAACTACGAGAGAGAGAAGGTGAAAGAACTGCTCCCCGTTAATCTTAGAGGAGAAATTGAGAAAAGGAGGTTTTTAGAATGAAGTGCGGTCTCGAGATTCATCAGCAACTGGCCACTAAGAAATTATTCTGCGATTGTCCCTCCGAGCTTAGAGATGAGGTGAAGGGGAAGGTTACGAGAATTCTCAGACCCACCCAGAGCGAGATGGGCGAGGTTGATCGGGCGGCTCTGGAGGAGAGCCTGAAGAAAAGAAA
>JALWEL010000252.1:934-6031 GCA_027014065.1 DHVE2 group archaeon | reverse complement strand
TGAGTATCTATCCCAGAGTTCATATGCCCATGTATGGGTATGCGTGAATTCGTAAAATTGCAGTATTGTGGAGTTGTTGGATAACATGCTTTCTACAATATCCGGTATTCCATCCTTATCGGTATCCAGTAAAACTCCTGTGGAATTCCTGTAGGGGGTTAGCGGGTCAAGTTCATCGGGAGAGATGAACCTCATTCTTGAAACAGGCGTTCCATCGGATTTCCAGCCCGTGATTATCTTTACCTCATACCCGTTGATTTCTTTGCCATCTGTAATATTATCATGGTCTACATCCGGATTGCGCGTGTAGTTCACCGCCACCTCCATCGGCAGCCCCCTCGTTACATTCCAGTAATGCAGTTCATCTCCGTCGCTTATCCCGTCGTGGTCTGTGTCGGGGTCGTTCATGTTCAAACTGTTGTTATATTCAAAGAGATTTGAGAGACCATCGGCATCAAAGTCCCCTTTCGCATCCGCCGGATAATACGGGTCTAAGTGGTTCTGAAGTTCCACACTCGTCGGGATGTAATCACCGTCATCATCGCTGTCGTAAATATCGGGAGTGCCGTCATGGTTGTAGTCTCCAGCAAGGTCAAATCTGTACTCTTCAAGATTGCTCAGCGAATCGTTATCAAAGTCCTCGTAAGTATCGTTGGGATTCGCTGGATTGAGATACTCACCCCTATCCCACCAGTAACTGTGAGCATGAGCCCAGTATGCCGTCCTGAGCTCGTATGAATCTGGAATAGAATCATTGTCGTAGTCCTTTGAGTGGAGAATTGCACCCCACAGAGTTACAGCAATGCCGAGCATGCTCAGATTCTGAACCTCATCCCCGTCGTTTATGCCATCACCATCCGTATCCGCAATGAATGGATCCGTGCCGATGCTCAACTCTCCCACATAATGACCGTTTATCTTCACAAAGTTCTTCTGATACAGGGACGAATCCACATAGTCCCACGATATCCTGCCAAAATGGGTGCGGTTGTAGCCGTCGATCAGGCCGTCTCCGTCTGTATCTGGGTTGAGAGGATCCGTTCCGTACTTCAGCACCTCCGCGCCGTCGCTCAGGCCGTCGCCGTTGTTGAATAATTTATAAACTAAATTTGAATTTGCATAATAAACAAAGAGTTTATCCATTTCCAACCCTCCGCAGATCTCATCTGTCTTATAGATCCTTATAGACCTTCTCTCGAGTATCTATTTTTATAACCATTACTGTTGCCCCTTCAATGTGGTAAAGTACCCTGTATTTACCCACCCTGATCCTGTACATCCTCACCTTTCCTCGTATCTTTTTGTAGGGGTAAGAGTATGGATTCTCCGATAATTCTTTGAATGTTATCCTGAATTTATTCTTCTCTTTATCACTCAGCTTATTTATGAATTTTTCAGCCTGCCTGGAGAAGATAATATCATAGGGCATCAGAACAACTCCTCGAATCGTTTATATTTTCCTTCCTTTATCTCATTGAGTATTTCTTCAACCTCCCTTTCCTCATCATCGGTGAGCTCCTCGTACCCCATGAAATTCTCTATCTTCGCATTTATCTCCTCAAGCAAATGCTCCACATTGCTTATTCTCCTTTCCAATATTTCAATCTCTCCCGTTTCCATACTTATATATCACCTCCTTCTATTTTAAGGTTTTCGCCATTCATTTCCCCCACCTCGGCCTTATCTCTTCTGGCACCCATTTACCATTCTCATACACCTCTAATAAGGCTTTCTTGTTGCTTCTGTATTTGCGTGGTACAAATCTTGTTAATTCTACGTCGGGATTAATCTTTTTTAAGATTTGATAAATCTCGACTCCTTTTTTTATCAGATTTTCTGGATCAATCCAATTTTTTAAGGAGAATGCATAATTTCCTCCAAAATCAATAAACTCCTTAGGGTTTTTTGTTTTAAATTTTATCACTTTAACAAAGGTCATAGGCTTGACAAAAATGTGTATTTCATATATGTTTTTAACATTTACTCTTTGTTTATATTTACCCAGAATATATATAAGTTTGTCATCTTCCAAATAAAGGATTTCATCTTCACCTATTTGAAGACTTTTAGATGCTGCATAAAATATGAGATACGTAAAAACTAAAAATGCGCATACAAAAACAAACCACCAACCATTACCTGAAAATCCATATTTCAAAAAGCTTCCTATAATTAACCAATGAGATAGAAAATCGATGATTAGATATAAAATAAAAATACTAAAAAAGGCTATAAGCGGCACTCTGAGATATACATATCTTTGGGATTTTCTATGAATGAGTATTTTCTTTTCCATTTTAACTCCCTCCATGTGATAAATTCCATAGTGCATTAGCAAACCCAATAAATGGTATAATCCACTCTATTATTGACACGATGGGGAATAAATGTCCTTCAATCTTTTCCTCTTCGGATCCCAGTTTACTCCAAATAAAGAATACCAACCCTGCACCAGAGAGGAATACGCTAACCCATGCGGCGATAGGATTTTTTCTGAGCGCTGGCGAGATGTACTCCCACAGGAAGGATGTCAACGCGAGGGCCATACCAACATACTTCAATAGCCATTTCCCAAAAGCTTTATTCGGTTTAATCAGCTTTGCTTCGAAGTACTGGTATATAGCGTGGTACACTTCCAAAAATCCGAGACCTGCAATTTCCAGCATCTTTGCAAGAAGAGATTCTCCGGGCTCTGCACCGCTCGCAGATGCCATCGCTTTGTCCATAACCACGCCTGTCAGCGCTACACCCAATGCTGCTATAACCACATCCTTAGCAAATACTGCTACCACCGACGACACAACTGCACCAGCTCCAAATGTTACTGCCTTCGCAACAACCATTCCGGTCATAAGCAAAGCAAACGCGGTGAATACAATCTCTGGAAACTCCAACAATGAGTTAAAGAAACGCCCAAGCGCAACCATTAGCGATTCATCTTTTGTCTTAGTTGTTGCAGGGAATTTCTCGGTATCTGTGCTTTTAGTGGCTTTGGAAGAGGTAGTATTCACTATTGCCCACACCAAAGCTTCATATGACGTTTTTAAGCTGTTTATAACGCTCATTATACTGCTTACTAACTTATCCACCCCTGCTTTAATTATGCTTTCAACCCACTGCACAATGAAATTCGCCGCGCTCTGCACCGCTTTCCACGCCTCGCCAAGCACCCGCAGGAACGGCGAGATCCAGTCAAGGAACATCTTTATCAATGTGCCAGCAGGCCCGTAAACCGTGTGGCTCATGCTCGCATAATCTCCTCTCATATCCCATGTTTTTACCGTGATATTTGCTCCTAAATTCGCTCCCCACGGACTCGCCCAGAACGTGTACTCTATTGTGTACGCTTTTTTGTTGATATTCTTCCACGTGTGGCTCTGCCAGAAATCCGAATCTATGAGCTCTATTTTCTTTATCGCTCCCGCATCTCTCACGATGGCATAGACCTGCATCTTTGCGGTCAGAAGGTAATAGGTGGAATTTACGTTGAATTTAACTATCACCGGCGGCATATTTTCCACTACGAACGGATTAAACTGCGATGTCAGATATTTAGTGGCGTTCTCGCCCGTGGAGTTGTCATAAGCATCTGCCTTTATGTATTGCGGGATGTACTCATCCGGATTGTCTTTGATGTTCGTGAGAACAACATCATAGCTCTTATTGAGCTTCAGCGAGAAGTAATAGGCGATGCTCCAGTTGTACTCATTCCACAGCGCGAGGCGGTACCCGCTCATCCAATCGTCTTTGTGCGTGAAATTGTAAAATGCCCAGAAATAAGAGGAGTTGGAGAGCATGGCCTCCACCACGTCCGGTATGCCGTCGGAATCCACATCAGACCAGTGGAATCCATCCGAGGAGTTGTGGCCGTACGGCTCATGAGGGTTGTAGGGATAAAGCTCGATCTGATTTGTTAATTCAAACTTGTTTTTCATAAACATTTTTCCGGTGACCAATACTGAGAATTATTACCTCTTCTCCTTCAATCCTATAGACTATTCTCCATTTCCCCACTCTTGCACTCCTCGAACCCTTTAATTCATATCTTAGCGGCTTAAATTTCTCTGGATTTTCCAGAATCTCACTTATTACATTTGCTATTCTCTCTTTGGTGGCTTTGTCTAACTTCTCCAATTTTTTTAGAAGCTTAGGAGATATTACAAGCGTGTAGCTCATAGGCCAATCTCCTTTCTGAAATCCTCTATGTTTTTGAATCTCTTAACCTCTCCTTTTCTGTACGCCTCTTCGCTCTCCTCAATTTCTTTCATAGTCTCCTTATCCGCTAAAATTTCAGCCTCTTCTTCAAAGGATTCCACTATCTCCCTTAGCTCCCTCGCAAACATCACTAAGAGTTCCTTATCCGATATTGCCATACTTATACATCACCTCCTTCTATTTTAAGGTTTTCTCCTCCCTTTGGCATATGTTCCAATTTTATTTCTCTTTTTGAATTCTTCTACAGCTTTTTTTAGCTCTTTTTTGTGCTTTCTATCGATTTTTGGTAAAGGAAGAGTAATCCAATAGTTCATTCTCTCATAATTTTCTACTTCTGTGCAGATCTCAAATTCTTTAGCAATCTTTCTATAGTCTTTTGGGCGGTATATCATTAAGGTAGGGCGTACCCGTATATCTCTTGTATTTTCTGCCAATATCACTTTTCTTTTTTCTTTAGTACCTATTAATCTCTTTATATAAACTATCTTATCCGAATAAACATATATCTGTATTCTATCATTTAAAGGTTCAACTTCTCCATATTTACTTTGCAAATCCGCTTCTTCCAGCCAATGCAACACTACGAGAATCAACAATATTATTGTGGACACAAAGATTGCAGCACTTATGAATGGAATTAAGTTCCCATTATATAACCCTTCAATTATTAAAAATAATATTCCGAGAATACATACAGCACATAATGACGCCACGACAATCTCAAAATGCAAACTCTCAGGTCCTTTGTAAGAAAAATAAATATGTTCATTTTCCATTTTATCACTCCCCGAACCCAGAAGCAGCATCGGCCGAAAACTTAATCACTGTGGTAATTATGGAAATCCATCCCAATAACCATTCCAGAAGAGATGTCATGGTAAG
>JALWEL010000252.1:0-924 GCA_027014065.1 DHVE2 group archaeon | reverse complement strand
TGTTTTATAAAAATCTGTTCCTGTATATATTAGAACTAATCCCACGCCACTTATTATTACACAAATAGAATCATAGATTTCCTCCGTTGTCCCGTTTATGGTAATTAATGATGAAGCTATCGTAGCAGCAAGCGCAAATACAGATACAGCAATACCAACATAGAATCTCCAACCGATACCTTCTACATCCATAGCTAATCTCTGTAAGAGTCTCTCACTCAATTTTTGTAGAACTACTGCATATGTAGAACTTATACCAAATGCTATCAATATTGCATTAATCACAGAATTTGAAACTCCACTACCTGTAAGATCTGCTATTTTGTTAAGGGCACCCATGGTTAAGTAGGATATAAAGGCCATTAAAATCGCTTTTTTGAGTGATAGAACAAGAACATCTGCTGCGGCTCCAGATAATCCTCCACTAAATACCATCATTGTTACCTCCGCAGCCGCAAATATGCTGAATGCGGTTAAAGATACTAAATAAATCAAACTTATAATTTGAATAATCTTCCCGATTATCTCGATTAATGTAAGATTTCCACTTTCTATGTTACTCTCCCTGAGTCCATTCGTATTTTTATCAGATAAAATTTCTTTGTTGATATCTCCTGATAACTCACCAGCAAGCATTGCCATTAATGTGCCAATCTCCATTAGATATGGCTCAAACGCATTCTTTAATGTCTCTATGAATAAATTGATTGCATGATTTAAAATTGATAAAACATAGCTTTCTATTACTTTAACGGCCTTCGCGACGGCCCTGCCGGCCCGCACGAGCGCATCCCAGAACTGGCTCCAGAGTTCAGAAAGGACATTCAGGACAACGCCGAACGCACCGCTGAGGTTCTTCTGCACCTGTATAGAATTGCCCGCGTAATCTTCCGCATAAACTCGAATGGTTACGCTGCCCACGCC
>JALWEL010000251.1 GCA_027014065.1 DHVE2 group archaeon | reverse complement strand
GCTAATATACCTCCATGAATTGCGGGATGCAAGGTCTTAACCCTTCCCCCTAAAATTTCCGGGAATTTCGTGATATCTTCCACTTTTTTAGCGGGAATTCCGTGACTCTCGAGATAGCGGTAAGTTCCGCCGGTGGACAAAATCTCGTAGCCCAGATCGCGAAGTTCTTTGGCAAAACCCTCCAGATTCCTCTTATCCGAGACGCTTATCAGTGCGAACATATCCGCCCATGTGATTAAAGAAGTTAAGATTTGCGATTTTTAAACATATTTCTCTCCCTCGATTACGAGGGCAAACCTTTAAATCCCATGCTTCACTTATTAATTGCTTCAAAATGATTAAGTTCGCGAGGAAGAAATGGAGTAGAGACGAAGTTCTGGGATTATTCGATAGGGTAATTGCGGATTGGTTCGCCTCCAAATACAAGGACATTACGGAGCCTCAGGCTTACGGCGTTCCTCTCATTCACCGCGGCAAAAACGTTTTAGTTTCCTCGCCCACTGGAAGCGGAAAAACATTAACGGCGTTTATCTCAATAATAAACGAGCTTTTTCTCTTAGCGAAGAACGGGAAGTTAGAGGATAAAATTTACTGCGTTTACATCTCGCCCCTGAAGGCCTTAGCGAACGACATCCACAGAAATTTGGAAGTGCCTCTCAAAGAGATTAGCGAAATTGCTAAGAAGGAAAAGATGGAAATACCGAAAATCCGCGTGGCAGTTAGATCAGGAGATACATCCCAGAGTGAGAGGCAGAAAATGCTCCGAAAACCGCCGCATATATTCATCACCACCCCCGAATCATTGGCGTTGGTTCTAACAGCACCGAAATTCCGGGAGAAGTTCAGAGAGGTAAGATACGTAGTCGTGGACGAGATTCACGAGGTGGCCAACAACAAGAGAGGCGTGTTACTCTCTCTTAATTTAGAAAGATTAGCGAATTTGGCGGGGGAGTTCCAGAGAATCGGGCTCAGCGCAACCCAAGCGCCCTTAGATGAAATTGCGAGGTTTTTAGGAGGCTACCGAGATGGTAAGGAGAGAGATGTAACTATTGTGCAGTCGGAATCGAGAAAGGAGCTGGACCTGAAAGTAATCACGCCCGTGGAAGATTTAACTCTTACTCCTTATGAAGTGGCCACCGAGAAGATGTACGATATCTTAGTGGACATGATTAAAAAACACCGAACCACACTGATTTTCACCAACACGAGAAGCGGAACGGAGCACGTGGCTTACAAATTGAAGGAGAGGGGAATAGAAAACATCGAGGCGCACCACGGCTCGCTGAGCAAGGAAACTAGGTTGCGTGTGGAAAAAGATCTGAAAGAAGGGAGGTTGAAATGCGTCATATCCTCCACTTCCCTAGAGTTAGGAATCGATATAGGGTACATTGACCTCGTTGTCCAGATAGGCTCGCCCAAGAGCGTGGCCAAGGGGCTGCAGAGGATCGGGAGAAGCGGGCACGCCTTCGGAAAGGTTGCAAAAGGACGTTTCATGGTGTTCGAATTAGATGATTTAGTGGAATGCACCACGCTGGTCAAATGCGCCCACGAAGGAAAAATAGATAGAATACGCATCCCCAGGAACTCCCTTGATGTTCTTGCACAGATAATAGTGGGAATGAGTCTGGAAAAGAGGTGGGATGTGGATGAAGCGTACAGAGTGATAAGAAATTCCTACTGCTACCACGAATTACCCAAGGAAAAGATGCTACACGTACTTCGCTATTTAGGTGGCAAGGTTTTGGGAGATACCGTTTATTCAAAAATATGGTTCGACGAAGAAGAGATGAAATTCGGGAGAAAAAGGAGCTCAAGGATGATTTACTTTATGAACATAGGTACGATTCCCGATGAGGCGGATTATTTAGTTGTAGATATCGATGGAAAGAGGCTTGGAGACTTAAGCGAAACATTCGTGGAGAAATTGCAGCAGGGTGCTGTTTTTGTTTTGGGCGCGAGCACGTATGAG
>JALWEL010000250.1 GCA_027014065.1 DHVE2 group archaeon | reverse complement strand
GAACAATGGAGTGGATGTGATTTACGATTCCTCCTCGACGATAACCCATTTGAAACTGGTAATCGCTGATGACTCCGTGTACATCGGAGATGCAAACTGGGATTACGAATATTTGGACAACGAAACTCACACCGTTGGGGTGATTATCCACAACGCCAGCATCGCTAATTTTTTCGCAGGGTATTTCGAAACAATTTACAAGTACGGAGACGCCCCTTATTACACTCCGGACGGCTTCGTTGAGAAGTGGGATTACACCACCACGGGCAAAGATGTGAAAATCAACGTATATCTGGCCAACGGAGGCGCGAAGAACGACACGTATTTCCACATAATCCCCCATGGCTCGCTCTACACCTCTTTGAATGAAACTCCATCGTGGAACCGCACGGATGTTTACGATTGGATCAACGAAACAGCCACAGTGAATGTGCCAAGCGACGCTCAGGGTAATTACACAATATCCCTCACTTTTTATTCTAAGTACTACCACATTAACTACACGATGTACCTCATAATCCATGTGGAAAAAGAGGTGCCTGAGATAAACCCAATTTTATTCGCAGTATTCATAGCAATTGTCCCAGTAGCCCTCAGAAAGAAGCTCATTCGAGAATGAAAATCTTAATTGCCATGATCCCGGCAACGAGTGAGAGAACCGCGGAGAAAGTGAAGAGAATGACGGGAGAAATTAGATAAAGGTACCCGGCAACAATGCTGAACGCCATTGCAGAGAGGTAGGAAATGAAAAGAAAAACGCCTGTGAATCTACCTCTTTTTTCGATGCCTACGAGGTCAGCGATGAGCCCCTGATTGGACGGCTGGTAGAACGCCATGCCCAAACCCGACACGATGGCGTAGATGAAAAGGAAAATTATGGTGGGGAAAATGAATATGGTGAGAGATAGAGAAGTGAGCAAAATTCCCGCAATGTAGAATTTTTCTTTGCCTCGCAAATCGCCCATGTGCCCGATGAATATTCCCGTCACCGCGGAGATAAACATTGCGAGACCCATCGCTATCCCGAAAATTAGAGAGGAGGTATAAGAATAAGCGTATTTTATGATGAAGTAGCCCACCATGCCAGTGGCCGCCGAAACCAAGCTCCCGATTACTATGATCCACTTCGCCTTAGAATTGAGATTTTTCAGAACTTTAATGTAGGAAATGAACCCGTCCCGCTCCTCCTTTTTCTTCTTTTTCACTGTTTCCTTCAAAAATAAACGCATTATTCCAGCGGTGAGGGTTATTACGAAGAGAATCATATAACCGAGGCGCATTCCGGGAATCACACCCATGGTATATATTATGTAGCCACCAACGGCTGGAGCAAAAAGAGCGGGGAGAGAGGAGAGGTTAGTTATGGCGAATCCCTCGGCTCTTCTCCCAGAGGGAAGGGAATCCATAATAATTGAAAACAGGGCTGGCTGGTAAAGCAGGGAAACATTAGAAATGATAAGGCCTAAAACCACGAACTGCCAGTTGGGAGCGAAGGCGAATATCAGCATCGAGAAGGCCATTACGAATGTGAACGTTACTATCATCTTTTTTCTTCCGAGGGTGTCCGCAAGGTACCCGCCTGGAAGCTGGAGCAACGCCATCATGCCGAAGGTGAGCGAGGACATGTATCCCAAAATGATATCGGAAGCGCCCAAGGCGGAAAAGTAAATCCCGTCGAACCGGTGAACCATGTTTCCTCCGAATCCCAAAAGAACCCAAGTTAAGAATAGAATGAGAACGTTTCCGCGGAGAATCGAAGATATATCCTTGAATATACGAAGCATTATTGCATGTCAATGCAAACGCAGTATAAATAAATTTGGAGAGGGTTAAGATTTTTGTTTTCGGATGTATTCTATTATTCCTCCCGCTCGGATTATATCCATGACGTAGCCCTCGAACGGCGGAAAATGCACCTCGAAGCCCTTGGTTTTGTTCACCACGACTCCCTTCTCAATATCCACCTCGACC
>JALWEL010000249.1 GCA_027014065.1 DHVE2 group archaeon | reverse complement strand
CTAAAAAGCATGGAAGATTTGATTGGTCATTTGGTAATGGGCCTCGCGCCCCACACCTCTGCAGGAGTTTTGGGTAGAGTGGTGGGCTTCTCCGACGCAAATGTGGGATTCGCGCACCCGTTTTTCCATGCAGCAAAGCGAAGAAACTGCGACGGCGATGAAGACTCCGTAATGCTCCTGCTAAACGCTCTTTTGGATTTCTCACGCAAATATCTACCCACCACGAGAGGTGGGCTTATGGATGCCCCGCTGGTTCTCACGACCCGAATAGACCCCAGCGAAATAGATAAAGAAGCTCTCAACGTGGACGTGGGCTCGTATTACCCCTTGGATTTTTACTACGCGACCCTGCGCAAGGCGAAGCCGAAAGAAGTGGAGGACATAATCGACTACGTGAAAAAAAGATTGGGCACGGAAAAGCAGTACGAGGGATTTTCGTTCACCCACGACACTAAGGACATCAATGTTGGAGTTCTCACATCCGCGTACAAAACGCTGGGAAGCATGGAGAAAAAAATAGAAAGTCAGGTAAACTTAGCGAGGAAAATTAGAGCAGTGGATGAAAGAGACATGGCATCACGCATCATCTCGCACCATTTCATACCGGATATAATGGGCAATTTGAAAAAATACGGCACGCAGAAGTTCAGATGCTCCTCCTGCAACACAAAATTCAGGAGGATGCCCCTGGGCGGAAAATGTCCCAAATGCGGAGGCAAGATAATTCTCACGGTGTATCCGAATAGCGTGAAAAAATATCTGGACAAGGCACTCAGGATGGCAAACGAGTTCGACGTAGACCCTTATTTGAAGCAGAGAATAGAGATACTGAGGGATTCGATAGATTCCATAATGCAGGTGGAAGAGGAAGAAGAAGAGGAAAAAGATAAAATAACCCTTGACAATTTCTTCTCATGATTGCCAATCTGTTCGTAGTTGGACCTGCGGGGAGCGGAAAGAGCACTTTCACCGCTGCTTTTAGAGAGTGGATGATTAAGAACGAATACGATACCATCGTTGTTAATTTGGACCCCGGCGCTGACACGCTTCCGTACAATCCGGACATCGATGTTCGGGATATTGTGAATTTAGGAGATATCATGGCAGAGTACGGATTGGGCCCCAATGGAGCGCAAATCGTGGCCGCGGATTTAATTGCCAATTATGTGGAAGACATAAAGAGAGATGTGGATTCGTATGATTCCGATTACGTGATTTACGACACCGCCGGACAATTGGAGCTATTCGCATTTCGAGCTTCCAGCGAGTTCATAGTTGATTTCTTGGGCGAGGATAGAAGCATGCTGGCGTTCATGTTCGACCCGTCGCTGGCGAAGACCCCCACTGGCTTCGTTTCCCTTCTTCTTCTATCGGCCACCGTGCATTTCCGATTTTACAAGCCGTACATAAACGTATTGACAAAGGTGGACATAATCGAAGACGACGACCTTCAAAACATAGCGGACTGGAGCGAAAATTGGGATACGCTCTACAATTCACTCATCAAAGATAAAGCGGGGATGCATAAGGAGTTGAATATCGAACTGTTTAAAGCGATGGAGAAGATGGACGTTTTCAGAAAATTAATTCCCACATCGTCGAGAATGCTCTACGGCTACGAAGATATCTACTCGGCCCTCCAAATGCAGTTTGCGGGCGGCGAGGATTTGGAAAAAAGGTGATTAAAACAACTCGTGAGATTTCACGAGAGATATCAATTCCACGCCCTCTTTTTCCAAGTTTTCCCTTCCACCTTCCTCGCGGTCCACGACGCATATAACTCGATTCACCTTCAACCCTGCATCTCTGAGAAGCCGAATCGCGCGGAGCACCGAGCCACCGGTGGTGACAACGTCCTCTATTATATCCACCACTTTTCCCTCTTCGTATTCCCCTTCTATGAGTTTCGAAGTCCCGTAGCCCTTTTTCTCCTTCCTTATTATGAGGTAATCCCTCTTCGATTTCACGGCGGTGATTGCCACAAGGGGAACTGCGCCTAACTCAACTCCCGCCAGAAGTTCGCCTTTCACATGATCAGCAAGCATCTCGCCCATCATCTCTAAAATTTCGTATTTCGTGCTAGCCTTTTTTATGTCTACATAGTATTTGCTCTTCTTTCCTGAGGCCAGCGTGAAATCGCCGAATTTTATCGCTCCCGATTCCACCAATTTCTCTTTGAGCATACGGGGATATCGTGCCATGGGTAAAAATCATTTCCCACGAGAAAAATCAAATGGGGCATAGGAAAATTTATAAAGTCCATGAACTTTCGCCTCTCCATGTATTTGATTGTTGAACGGGAAGATGTAATAAGAATTCCACCCCCAATGTTAGGCGAGGATATAGACGAGATAGTGGACAATCTCGCAAGGGAGAAAATTGAGGGTGCCGTTTACTCTTTCTCCCGCACAGAAGTTAAGGACGAAGCGGAGAGAAAATACGTAATCATTCTCCTTTTGGAACTATCGAGGGTCGATGACGGCATAATAGTACCGGGCGACGGGGCAGTTTATCAGAAGGTGAAATTTAAAGCTCTCGCCTATCACCCAGAGATTCAGGAACCCGTGCTGGGCTACGTTGTTGACGTCCTTAAATTTGGAGCATTCGTGCGCATAGGTCCTCTTGATGGTTTGCTCCACATAAGCCAGCTCATGGACGATGTAATCGACGTGGACGTGGAGAATAAGAGATTGGTGGGCAAAGAGAGCAAGAGAACAATAAAGGTAGGAGATAATCTAATCTCGAGAATAGTGGCGCTGAGCATAAACGATGCGGAGCCCAGACACAGCAAAATTGGTTTGACCATGAGGCAGCCCGGGCTAGGAAAACTGGAATGGATAGAGGAATTAGTTAAGGGAACGAGTGAGAAGAAGGAAGAGAAAAAAGAAAAGAAAAAGAAGAAGGGGGGTAAGAAATGAACGAGCTCAGAGCTTGCAAAAGGTGCAAAAGGATAACCACCGAAGACGTGTGCCCCTACTGCGGCGGGGAAACCACAACGGAGTGGCAGGGATACGTATTCATACTCAACAGCAAATTATCGATAATTGCCAAGGAGATGAACGCTCAGGATGGAGAGTATGCCCTTAGAGTTAGATAAGCCCCTCATCCTTCCTGATGAGCTCCGCGTGGAACTTCAGAAAGTTCACGGGGAATTAGTAAGCGAAGGAGAAGTGAAAAAATATGTACGTGGGAACTTTGTGATTACAGTGGGAGATGTGGTCACCTACACGCTTCTGAAATTAGGATTGGATATCAACGTGGCGGTTGTGGATTACAAGACAAAGCGGAGCGAGGTGATTTTTGAGGACATAAAAAAATTCGGAGACATCTTTTTTAAAGTGAAAAACCCCGCAGGCACGATTACCCCTGAGCTCTGGAAGGCGGTTAGGGATGCAATAGAAAGTAAGAAAAGAACGAGGATAGACGTGGAAGGGGAAGAAGATCTCGCTGTGCTTCCGGCGGTGCTGTTCGCACCCCAAGGCGCTATAGTTATATATGGGATGCCCAATACGGGTCTGGTCATACTAAAAGTCAAAGATGAAGATAAAAAAAGTGCAATGGAGATAATAAAGAGAATGGAGGTATGAGCTATGGAGATAAAGATATTGGAGAAAAAGGAAAATCCGCTGCTTCATCGTGTAGAGGTGAAATTCGTTGTTAGTCACCCTAAGGATAAAACCCCATCAAGAGAAGACGTAAGGAGCCTGATTTCCGCAAATCTAAATGCGGAGAAAAACAGAGTTATTCTGGATTACATGCACACCCCGTTCGGCTCAACCGAGACAAACGGATACGCCAAGATTTACGATACTCTGGAAAATGCAAAGAAGATTGAGCCGGATTACATTTTGCTCAGAAACAAGCTCATCGAAAAGAAAGAGGAGGCATGAATATGGAAAAGAGAGAACTTTATGAGATAAAGAACAACAAGTTAGTCAGGAAGAGAAGGTTTTGCCCCAAGTGCGGCCCCGGCGTGTTCATGGCCGATCACGGAGACAGATACTCCTGCGGCAAATGCGGATACACCGAGTTCAAGAAAAAATAAGGGGCCCGTGGGGTAGTCTGGATATCCTCGGGGCCTCCGGAGCCTCTGACCCGGGTTCGAATCCCGGCGGGCCCGCTGAACCCTTTTCTTTAGAAAAGAAAAGTGTTTAATCCCAAAAGAAACTTATTTTGGGTTAAAGGGAAGAGAGTGGAGAGAGAAACCGTAGGTGTCTCTTCCTAAGGAACCCGCTGGTGGTTCCTATAAGGAAAGGTATTTTTACCCCCTTGCAATCCGACATCCATGTTCATTATGGAGAAATTCAGGGAAAAAGCCAACGAACTCCTGAAGGAAATTGGAGTGGAAGCGGAAGTAGAAGAAGCGAAAGAGGGTTTTGGAGATTTCACGCTTCCGTGCTTCCGATTTGCAAAACTCATGAAAAAATCCCCTGCGGCCATAGCGAAAGAATTTGAAGAGAAGATAAAAAAATCAGATTATTTTGAGAAAATTGAAGCTGTCGGGCCGTACCTGAATTTTCACATCTCACCAGAAAAATTAGCGAAGATGACACTCTCAGAGATCATAGATGGAAGAATATTCCAGTTCAAAAAAAAGGATAAGATAGTTTTAGAGCACACCAGCGCCAACCCCACGGGACCGCTCCACGTGGGCCGGGCGAGGAATCCCATTATCGGGGACACTATGGCCCGCATATTGAGGGAACATGGTCACGAGGTGGAAGTGCATTATTTTGTGAACGACGCAGGCATGCAAGTGGCCACGCTTCTATGGGGGATAATGAATTTGCCTTCCATTAAGAAACATGGTAAGTGTGACCACGTGTACGTGAGAAATTATCAGGAAGCCTCCAAGCTCGCAAGCGAGAAAAAAGAGATTGAGGGAGAAATAAGGGAGTTGATGAAAAGATACGAATCTGGCGATGAAGAACTGAGGGAATTTGGGAAGGAGAAGATAGGTTGCATGCTTGAAGGAATCAGAGAAACCTTGGAAAAAATAAACGTGCACATAGACCGCTTTGTCTGGGAATCCTCGCTTATCCCAGAAGCGAAGAGAATCGCTGAGGAGCTGAAAGATTACACCGGAGAGGAGAATGGAGCATACTACGTGGATATGAAAAAAATGGGCATAGAATTGCAAAAGAACAAATTCTATCTTTACCGCAACGACGGAACCACGCTTTATTTTCTGAGAGATATCGCGTATCACCTTTACAAGGGGAAAATCGCCAGGACCCTTGTGGATGTGTTGGGTGAAGACCACAAGCTGCATTTCTATGCGATAAAAAGCATAGTTGAAAAATTGAATCCGAAATTGCGCATTACGCCTTTATTTTACTCTTTCGTGAGATTACCAGAAGGGAAAATGAGCACCCGCAAGGGCACCGTGGTGTACCTTGATGACCTCATCGAAGAGGGATATAGGATGGCCATGGATATCCTGAAAGATAGAAACTACGGAGACGAATCGGAAAAGATAGCGGAGAGCATAGCATACTCGTCCATAAGATACTCCATCCTGAACGTTCAAGAGGAAAAGCCCATAGTTTTCAGGTGGGATAAAGCGCTGAGCTTCGAAGGGGAGAGCGCACCATTTATAATATACACCTATGCGCGGGCGAGCAGCATACTGAGAAAAGGAGAGTGGAAAAACACGTACGACGTGAAGCTCTTGACACATGAGCAAGAAATTAAATTGATAAAATTGATGGCAAAGTACCCTGAGATTATCAAAAGTTCGTGCGAGTCTCTCAGTCCATACATAGTAGCAAGATACGCTTACGAATTAGCCATGCAGTTCAACCAATTCTACAGAGATTGCCCCGTGCTTTCCTCTTCATCGGAGCTCAGAGAATCCCGCCTCGCGCTTGTGCACTCTTTCAAAATCATTCTTGGACGAATTCTAAAAGTTCTTGGACTTGCAGCACTGGAAAAAATGTAAATAAAAAAGAGGTTTTATTTCTTTTCCTTTTTCTCGCCCTTGGATTTCTTCTTGAATTTCTTCTTTTCGCCCTTCTTCTGCATGTATCTCCAGCCAATGTATCCGCCAATTGCGATTATGGCAATTGAACCGCCAATTATGGCCGGCATCTTCCAGGGCGCCTGTTCAACTTTCACTGTCATCGTCTTAGAGTTGTCACTTGTGTAGCTCGGTGGCTCGGTTGCACATCCAACCTTCACTTTTATTGTGTAGTTCCCAGGTGCAGGTGGAGTCCAATACATGGTCTGCACTGCATAGCTTCCATTCTTGAGATTGTGGAAAGTCTGATTAGCTACAACCTTGCCATTCACGTATATTGCTATCCAATAAGTGGTTGCTACGGTATCGCCGTTGTTGGAAACATTTACCACGAAGCTCAGCTTGTTTCCCTCAACTCTATCTCCCTTTATATCCACGCTGTTCAGCGTTAGATCCGGTCTTACAGGTGTGACTCTGAGAGTCTTATTAACCACATTGTAATTTCCTGCTCCATCTGTGACATTCAGTATTATATAATATGTACCGTACTTGTGGAATTTGAGTGTTACATTTCCTGAGGCAAAGCTGCCATTCACGATGTCGTATATCCCGTCGGTGACATTGATTACCTTGTAATTTTCGTCCTTGATCGTCCAATTATAACTGCCGATCGTTCCGTTCTCTGGGTCGTAACTTCCAGTTGCGTCCAAAGTCACATTCTCCTCTTCTTTCACTTCATTCACGTTCTTACCATTTACCGTGAAATTCAACTTAACCACTGGCTTTGTGATATCTTTAACTTCCACAGGCAAGGAAATTATTATGGTGTTATTCACAGAATCGGTGAGTGTCACATTCACGTAATAATTGCCTTTTCTGGAAGGTACGTCGAACGCATAGCTCCTGTTGTCACCGGTGCTCTTATTTCCATTGAAATTCCACTCCACAACCACGGGCAGATTTGTCTTGTTCACCGTATCATAAGTATCGTACGAGGAAGATGCGTCGTACACTATCTCCTGTGATTCGTTTATAACCAGCTTTGGTCCAATCTTTACCAGATAGGTTGTGCCATTGCGCCACGCGTGGCCCGTGGTTCCAGTTACATTGTAATCGATGCGTGCAATAGATGAGTTGTCAGTCCAGAGTTTAGCCAGAACCTTGCCCGAGGGATCCGTGATAGTAATATTCACGGTTGGCCATATGTTATCTGCCAGAAGGGTAACGTTTGTTTCATTAGTATTTCCACCCACATCCGCAACTTTGATTGTGAGGATGTGCTTCCCTCTCGCGAGGCTTCTGGTTATGTTGTAATGAGCAACACCACTGCTCACCTGCGAGCCATCGACCAACCAGGTATAAGTAGTATTATCCGCATCCATTTTATCACGAACAACATCATAAACCATCTTTGAAGCGTTGAACCACACTGCCTTATATGCAGGGATCACAACGGTGTAGTTGTCCGCAGACTGGTTTACGATGTGATTCACGTTGGTCATATTGGCCCAGCCTATCACGAAGTGCTCGTTATCCAGAGTTATCGCCGGGCTCTTTCTCTCCTTTAGATCTATCTGAACTACGTTCGTCTTTATCTTACTCACAGATATTTGATTCACATAGCCAGAAACAGTGGCTCCCTGAACATCGTTGCTCCTCTCCAAGTAGGAGGGAATGTTCAACTTATAAGAATATACCATGGATGCCCCCTCGATGTGATCCATTTTTCCGTAGAGAGCAACATTCACCACACCATCTTCGAGTATTTTGCTCTTCTTTACATCACCGTTGTGATAATAAGCGTTTATCTGCAAAGTGTATCTCTCATTCGCAGAATCAACTGGAGTTACCTGTGAGTTCACATGATCAAGAGAGTATATCTCATTATCCAGAGTGATTATATCCGTGGTGTAATCATAGTATTTGTTCTTCAAATAATTTACCAAATCAGTATTTGACCAGCCCAACAGTTTCATCTGATAGTAAAGTATGCCACTATCGCTGTAAGGAAGCCCATAAATCACGGATTTGTTAGATACATCAACTGTGTATGTGATATTCACCCATGTCAAATCAGATGAAAGCGAAATATCTGCATTCACGTTGTTTGTGACCTTTGTAACGGCTGCGCTGATCTCGCTTGTAGTAGCATCCCTCTCGACTATGCTGTATCCATCCGCGGTGATAACGAGCTTGTAATTAAGAGATGGCAGGTAGAAGCTGAAAGCACCGCCATTGAATGTGAGCACGTTCCAAACATCACCAGTTGTTTTATTTAATACCACTATGTGTGTAGTAGTATTCACTATCTTGCTGGAATCGCGGACAGTACCAAGAATTCTATAGTAGTTGTCCAAATCAATTGAAACGTTCTTATAGGTATCACTGGCTCCAATCTCCACATCTTTGTAGTAATCTTTCTCCACGCCACCTTCATTATACGCAATCTTTACTGTAACAGTTCCCTGTGTAACATTGAAGGTCTGATTTCCAACCACGTTCATCTCGGCGAACTGGCAGCCGTCGAAGTACATGCTCACATCAGCCACTATGGGCAAACCGCCCTTCGTTATGGTCAAATTAAGCACGTGAGATAGAGGATATCTCTCCACGGTTAAGCTGGTGAACGCACTCCCATCTATCTTTTTAAGCCCGCTCTGGTCCAAGCGAATTACAGCGGAAGCGGACTTATAAACGTACATTCCCTTGCTTACCGCATTTACTTTCACAACATAATTTCCATAAACCACGTTTGTGAATTCAACTATTCCGTTGGATGTTGAATTGCTCACATCTATAAAGTGTCCATCCATATCATACAGGTATGCGGAAACATCGCTAAGATAATAGCTATCTCCACTCTCTACATCATCATACAGGAGTACGAAATCGATTGTCCCTTTCTGCGGCTCCAATGCATGAACGGTCCCTGCTACCACGATAGCGCTAAATAGCACTATCAAAATCGCTGCCAACACTTCCGCCTTTTTACTTATTTTTGCGCTCATGGTATATTCCCTCCATATTGTGCTGGTGAGGGAAAACACTTTCCGTTTAAATACTTTTCTTTTACTGCGATTCATAAATTTTGCCGTCTTCTATCTTCAGAACGCGGGTTGCATAATCTAGGAGACGCAAATCATGGGTGGCGATAATCACCGTCTTTCCCTCGTCGTTAAGCTTTTTGAACAATTTTATTATGCTCAATCCGGTTTCTGTATCCAACTCACCCGTGGGTTCGTCTGCGAGGATGATTGACGGGTCTAATGCGAGAGCAACCGCAATCGCGACCCTCTGCTGCTCGCCACCGCTCATCTCGTCTGGATAATGCTTCTCCCTGTGCTCCATACCCACCAATTTTAAAAGTTCTTTGGCCCTTTCCTTTTTGTTATCCTCCTTTCCGGAGAATTGCATTGGGAGCATGACATTCTCCAAAGCGTTGAGTGTTGGAACCAAATTGAAAAACTGGAAAACAACGCCAACCTTGTTTCTCCTGTATTCTGTTAATTCCTTATCGTTGAAAAGGGATATATTTTCCCCGTTCACAACTATTTTTCCGGCCGTTGGTCTATCGATACCCCCTAATAGATGCAGGAAGGTCGTTTTACCCGAGCCGCTGGGCCCCACGAGCATGACCATTTCCCCATCTTCAATTTTGAGCGATACATCTCTTATTGCAATCACTTCTATTTTTCCTCTTCTGTAAACTTTTATCAGATGCTCGATTTCTATCATTACATCTCACCTCCTAAGGAGCGAAGAACCTCGCTCTCTTTAACCCTAGAGAACATGAAAGAAATTATATACTGGGAGAGAAGGAACATGAGGATCATAACAGAGGTGACTACGGCGAAATTGTAGCCGAAGGTGAAAAATGTGGGCATGTGCATCATTGCCTCTTCCATGGTAATCCACGTGTACGATAGAGAGAGGCCAACCGATAAACCAATAAGAGAAGAGAGAATTATAATGGTCGCACCTTCAACCATCAAAATCGACGTTACCTGTTTTCTTCTAGCCCCGCGAACCTTGTAAAGAGAGATTTCCCCGCGCCTGTTGAAATAGAGGGAGTATTGGATTATGAATATCGTTGCACTTCCCAAAAGAATCATGAAAGCTTCAGCAGTGAGTATGAAATAATGTGCGTAATTCTCCCCACCGCTCTTTCTTTCCTCATATCGAACGTTCTTCTCATTCAACTCTTTCTTCAGAGCCTCATAATTCTTCGCTTTCATGATTAGCAATGTGGCATTTTCCGGGGCAACGTTTTTATTAATTAATATAGCATCATCCTCTGGAAGCCCAGGAATAGAATACATAACCGCACCCACTAAGTATTTTTTAGTGGTGGTGTGGCTCATCCCGCTATAGTTGTGGGTGGTTATTGTTACATAAATTGAGTCTCCAGGTTTGAGAGAATACCGGTTTGCCAAATACTCCGTAATGGCAACTCTGTCATTTCTCAACGAGCCTTTCTCAATGAAATAATCTAAATGGTAAACGCTCTTCGTGTAGTTGTCAAAATTCACATAAACCGCTTCGGAAGGTTCGTTGAATAAAGAGGATTCGGAAGTCATCGAGAGCCAGCAATGCGCACTCTGATTCTTAGAGTTTGCTATTTCTTTGATAGCCTCAATATTTACAGGGCCGTTTCCCTGCTCTAAATCCACGCGGAAATCTCCTCCCACAAACATCACATGCTGGATATCATTCATCATGTCCTGATTATCGTTCATAGATGACATGAACGAAGAATAAGTGAGAATGAACGCCAAAATGAACGCGATATACGCTATATTTTTAGGATTTCTACTCATACCCTTCTTTGCTAGCTCGCCCGATGTCCCTGTAACTTTAGATATGCCCCTAGCTATTATTTGATAAAACCTCTGGGTGCCGAGGGTTAGGAGCCTGGCCATGGAAAGGGGTAATACGATCAAAATAACGGGGAACAGAAATCCGAAAATCCCAATTCCTATTATGGCGAGTATCATAATTAAATTGAATCCCTGCTGGTAAGAGAAACTATGGGCAAGATAAAGCACGATGATAATGTATCCCCAGAAAATCCCGGATAACACCATATCCCTCGACGCAGAGTAATCCACCTCCTTGAATCTCTGCGAATAATGAGTTATCAACTCTAAAATCGGAGTTGTGTTTATCTTCTTCCATGGTTTGTAAAGCGCGATGAAAAACAGGAAAAATGATGTTATTACCGAAGCCACCACATAACTCCAGCCCCAGTCCAATGTAAAGAATGGAATTTTGAATATGGAAATATTCATGGCGTAAGCGACAAATTCCCCAAGGAGATAGCCAACAATTCCACCTATCAAAGAATAAATCACCGATTCGTAAAACAGGAGCTTGAACCTCTGAAATCCCGTGGCACCCCTTATTTTGAGCACCCCGAACTCCCTTCTCCTCTCGGTCAATTCGATTTCGATGGCAACCTTGGAAAGATAAGAGCCCATCACGATTATAGGTAGAGACATAACCAAGGCAGCAACCATGCTCATCATATCCCCACCGTACTGAAAATTCGTATTTACCCTCGGAGCGCTGCCATACTGAGCAACCACGTAGTATACTTCATTCTGAATTTCGCTTAACTTTTTGTTAATCTCGCTCACACTTGAAGACTCTAAAAGATATTTCGCATCTATTTTTATCCAGAAAAATGCCATGGTAGATAGAAAAACTTTTTTCATAGTTGATAAAGTAGTATAGGAATCGACGTAATAATCCCTATTAAAAGAGGTGAACATGCCAACAATCCTGAAACTCACATTCTTCACTCCACTGCCTCCTGGCGCAGTGCAGTTTACCACCGAGCCAACTGAGAGATTTGCCCCCCTTGCAAAACCATAATCCACGGCTATTTCATAATCGTTCTCGGGCAATCTGCCTTCTTTCAAAACCAAAGTGTTGTTCGCGTTGGGCCAGTACCCAATTATCATTTCCTTAGTGTAATTTTCCGTATTTGCCTCCACTATAGTGGATATATACCCAGTCACCCCCTCCACGTGTTTCACATTCTTTATCGAATCGAGCAATTTCTCGTAGTTAGAAGGATTTATATTTGCGGTGACGGCGATTTGGTACGGACTCTCTTTGATACTCTCATAAAGGGATAATCGGCTGAAATTGTTGCCGAGGGTGAACATGGAAAATATTATCGCCACAGCTAAAATCACACCCATGGTGGTGGCAGCCATCCTCCTCTTAGAGATCACACGCATAGTAGGTTATACGAGACCATTTTAAAAATTTTTTTATTTTATGTGTTTTAGGCTCGCGTAAATTAATTATCCTATGAGAAGATTAAGAAGCATGGCAAAATCATCCGAGCTCGCGAAAGTCCTAAGGGAAATAGCCACAAAGAAAAATCTAAAAATTGCCACGGCGGAATCCTGCACCGGCGGATTGCTGGGAGATGAGATAACAAACATCTCGGGGGCATCCAAGTATTATTTAGGCGGGGTTATAGCGTATAGCAACGATATAAAGATGAAAGTTCTGAACGTGAAAAAAGAAACCTTAGAGAATCACGGCGCTGTGAGCAGAGAGTGCGCCGAGGAGATGGCTAGAGGAGTAGCTAAGTTATTCAACGCGGATGTCGCAATTGCAACCACGGGAATCGCCGGCCCGCGAGGAGGGAGCAAGGAGAAGCCCGTTGGTCTGGTTTACATCGCTTACTATATCTTCGGCAGTGTTGACGTGGAAGCTCGAAAATTCAAAGGTTCGAGAAGAGAAATAAAGAGAAAGATAGTGGAGCACGCTCTGGAAGTGGTGGAGAGGAAAATAGTTTATACGTTGAAATTATGAGGGTAGTACATGAAGTACATTATTGTGACAGGAGGCGTTATTTCAGGGCTTGGAAAGGGCATAACAACAAGCTCCATCGCGAAAATTCTCAAAACACGAGGGTTGAAGGTAACGGCCATAAAAATCGACCCTTACCTGAACTACGACGCAGGAACTATGAATCCTTACCAGCACGGAGAAGTTTTCGTGTTAGATGATGGGGGAGAAGTGGACTTGGATTTGGGAAACTACGAGAGGTTCCTGGATGAGAATTTGACGTTCGACCACAACATAACAACCGGCAAGATTTACAAAACAGTCATCGAAAGGGAGAGAAAAGGTGAATATTTGGGCAAGACCGTTCAGATCATACCTCACATAACCGAGGAGATAAAGAGGAGGATAAAAAAAATCGGAATTGAAAGCGGCGCCGATGTGACCGTCATCGAAATAGGAGGTACGGTTGGGGATATCGAGAGCATGCCGTTCTTGGAAGCGGCGCGCCAGCTCTGGATAGAAGAAGGATTTAGGAACGTGCTTTTCGTTCACACAACCTTGGTGCCGATAATCGATGTGGTTGGAGAGCAGAAAACAAAGCCCACGCAGCACAGCGTTAAAGAGCTTCGTTCTCTGGGGATTCAACCGGACATAATAATTGGAAGGGCAAAGGAGAAACTCACAACGGAAACTCGAAGAAAAATTTCCCTTTTCTGCAACGTGCCCTACGAGGCGGTGATAAGCGCCCCTGACGCGAAGTCCATATACGAAGTTCCCCTGATTTTCGAGGAGCAAGGATTAGGGGAATACATAATGGGCAAGCTCCAGCTCTGGGGCGAGAATCCCAACTGGAAGGAGTGGAACCGATTCTTGAAGAACCTGAAAAATCCGAAAGATGAAGTGACCATAGCAATCGTTGGAAAGTACATCCACCTGAAAGATTCTTACATAAGCCACAGGGAAGCTCTCACTCATGTGGCCTCCAAGCTTAAAACCAAGGTAAATATGAAGTGGATAGACAGCGAGAAAATAGAAGAAGAGGGCCCGGAGATTCTGGAAGGCTCGCATGGGATTCTGATTCCCGGAGGTTTCGGCTCCCGGGGCTCCGAAGGGAAGATCATGGCTGCAAAATTCGCAAGGGAGAACAACGTTCCATTCTTAGGTGTCTGTTTCGGATTTCAGCTGGCAGTAGTTGAATTCGCAAGGAACGTTTTAGGGTACGAGGACGCAAACAGCACCGAGCTGCAGCCCAGCACCTCCGCACCCGTCATTGACCTGTTACCTGAGCAGAGGGATGTTGAAAATTTGGGAGGAACCATGAGGTTAGGGGCGCAAAAGATAATAATCGAGAAAGGAAGCTTAGCGCACAAAATATACGGAAAAAGGGAGATAGAAGAGAGGCACAGGCATCGCTACGAGGTGAACCCAGATTACATAGAAGAATTCGAAAAGAAAGGTTTGCACTTCAGCGGAAAGGATGAGAGCGGGACGAGGATGGAGATATTCGAGCTCAAAGATCACATATTCTATATGGGCTCTCAATTCCATCCAGAGTTCAAATCTAGGCCATTGCGACCTTCACCTCTGCATCTAATGTTGGTGAAAAAAGCGATAGAATATAAATCTCAGTGATTCTCCCTTTTCATGTATCCGGCCACAAACTCTCCTAAGAACCTACCTAATTTTCTCACATCGTGAAACTGGGAAGTTTCCGCATGGAGATAGAGCATACATGCCCTGTCGCAGTTGTGCATTATTTCCCTCGCCTTTCTCGCTTTCTCAGATTGCAAGATTGTTTCTAAGTCTTCGTTCAACAAATTACCAACGCGATGCGCGATTACCGCGCATGGATAAATTATGTCACCATTGGCATCTATTGTCACCGAGAAAGACTGGCACTTGTAATCATTCACCAAAGCATCGATGAATGCCCAACTGGTTTCTATCGTGCTTCCGTATTCCTGCTTCAAATCCGCCAATATATCGTGGAGCTGCTTTTTATCCGGAGAAACATTGGGAGTGTTAGGAAGGTAAACTGCACTCATTATGAGAATTCTTGCGCCGGCTTCGTGTGCTTTCTCGACCCTCCACCTTATGCTATCCACATCGTTCTTCGTGACCACAGTTTGAACCGTTATCTTCATCAGCTTAGTGTATTTAGGGAGCTCGTCGAACAGGTAGAGATTATTGTGCCCTTCATCTATCGAGATATGCATGAAATCGAGGTACTTGGCGAATTCCTCCACGGGCATCTTGTGGAGCAGGGTTCCGTTGGTTGTCATAAAAAGGTAGAACGAGTTGTCGTGGGCGTACTTTATTATATCGAGTATGTCCTTGCGCAGGGTGGGCTCTCCTCCCTCCAAACTAAGCACTGTTACCGTGCTCTCCGCTAATCTATCGATTATCTTAAAAATATCCTTGGTGGGCAAATCCTTCATGGGTGAGCGCCATACATCGCAGAAAGGACAGGTAAGATTGCATCTGTGTGTGAGCTTGAAAGTTCCGTAGACGGGTCTCTCAAAGTCAAGATAACTCTTAAAGAACCACTTAATCGCCCTCAGATTTCTGTTGAGTTTCATCAGAATGAGGATATTGAAATTCTATTTAAGGATATTGAATCCGAGGGTTTTATCACAACATTAGAAACGGACTTAAGTCGAGAATTAACCTCATAAAAATGTTTACTCACTTAATTTCAATACCCACATACATGCTATCACCTCAAATTCTCAGTATTTTGCAGATATATGAAAACCTTAAAATACATGTAATCAATATATCATCTGGTGAAGGGCATGGAGCTGGGTAAAGATGAATTGGGAATTGAGGCACAGCAACCCGTGGAACCGCAACAGAGACCTACCGAGTTTCAGCCGCAGAGATATCCCCCACCTTACGCACGGCCTAAGCAGGGTAGCCCCGCGGAAGACATTTTAAAAAATCCGATGTACATAGGATTGGCCATATTGGTTTCCATGTTTCTAATGTGGCTTGGCATACTGTTTGAGGCCATAGGGGTAGGATCCTCGGATCCGGGGCAATTGAAAACTCTGGTGCAACTCGCTATAATAACCTTCAGTCTCGGACTCACGGGGCTCACCACGACTCTGTTCTTCGTAGGTCTTGGAAGAGGGGACTATCCACAGTGGGTCAGGTTCGCGCTGATTTTCGGTGCGGTGCTAATGGTGATCTTGGGAATGATAACCATGCTGGGCGGAGCTTTCGCCTCTAACGCGTTTTCGCACCTGTAATTTTTTACTTTTTTTCTATTTTCACAATTGCCACGGTTTTATCGGCGCCTTCGGTCATCTTCGACTCGTATTCTATATGAACTTTCTCATTGAAATGCCTCGCTGTCTCCAGTATCATCTGCTCAAAGAAGGGATCCAATTTCGTTGGAGATTGATACACTATTTTCACCGTGTTTGAATTTTCATCGGCCATTGGAATTTTAACTCTTTCTTTGTGCTTCATTAGGTAAACAGTGTTGTGTATCTCTTCCATATGGGAGAGGAGAGAAAAAGTGCTGGGATACTTTTCCACAAATCCAGAAAACGCGGAGGTGAGAGATTTGAACACTATCTTTGCAAACTCTCTCTGCGCCAAATCCAAATCGTTTATACCCATTATTTCCTGTGCACTCACAAAAAGTCTCAGAAAATCCTCATCGGGATATGCCACAGAGTCCGTGAATTTCAACTCTTTTCCATAGCGAGATTCGAGTTCTTTTACTCCCATGGTCCCCATCTTTCTTCTAACCCAATCCACAACCAAATTGAACAAAACACCTATCATAGCATGTATAATAGTAGAGAGGTATTTAACTTTTCCCGGATTTCTCTCTTTTCTTTACGAAGGGAGAAAACCTTAAAATACCCGTAGAGATTTCGTGGCATGGTGCCGGGCTGGGCCGGGGGGTTAGGCGTCCCCTGTACCCGAAATCGCCTATACGCGGGGGCGACAGCCGGGGAAGGTGTATCCAGCTCTGACTTTCAAGCCACGCGCTTGCCCATGAGGTTCTGTCCTCCGGGGCCACAGGTGCATCGCAGGCTTTCGGAGGAAAGCGCTGCGGTGCTTTGCCACGGAAACCCCGCCAGGCCCGGAAGGGAGCAGCGGTACCGTGGACTGCTGGCGCTCGGGGGGTCGCGGGACCGAGGCGGCGCGTGGGCCCTTGGGTCAGAGTCTGGGCATCGACTCCGGTGCGCCCGGCACCGCTCTCATTCTTCAATTAGAAAATAAAATCCTCCGCGGTATTCTACCGTTATTTCGCATTCCGGAGCTTCTAAATTCACCTTAATTCTCTTTTTTTCGTACAAAATTTCGCCTATATTCTGGGCCACATGGAGATGGTTTGAGCGAACTGCAAAGCTATTGCAACTCTCCAAATTAGGTAAGATGAAGGATATTATGGAATCCTCGTCTTCGAAAATTCTAACGGGGTGGCAATTCATAACCCTTTCCATCTTCTTTACTTCTTCGCATATCCTATCCGAGGAAAAGAGAACCAACCGACCAGGGACATGGTCAACAACGCAATCCTCTCCTTTTTCAACGCATAGCTCGATTATTCTATCTTTGATGACATGTATGAACCTCGATGGATTCTTAGGCATATTCATGACGAGCAAGTACGCGGGCATACCGCTACATTGCTAACTTGCATAAAACTTTTTATATCTTAAATGGCATACACTTTCAAAGGTGGTCAAGATGAAGTCCTTAATCAAGGAAGTATTGGCAAATGCGGAAAACCGCATCGAGGAGGAAAAGAAGGCGCCGGTTGTGATGACTGCGGAGGATAAAGAGCTGGAAGAAGTTCTAAAAAGCTTAAGGACAAACATAAAAATAGTTGGCTGCGGAGGCGGAGGCAGCAACACGATAAACAGGATTATGGAAGAGGGGATATATGGAGGCGTTCAGTTGATCGCCGCAAATACGGATGCACAACACCTTCTAACAATAAAGGCACAGCGCAAGATTTTACTCGGGAAAAGATTAACCAGGGGATTGGGAGCGGGAGCACTGCCCCAGATAGGTGCAGAAGCGGCAAGGGAGGCGGAGGAAAAAATTAAAGATGTGCTTCAAGGTGCGGACATGGTGTTTATCACATGCGGGCTCGGAGGAGGAACAGGAACCGGGAGTGCTCACGTTATCGCGCAGATTGCGAAAGAAATGGGAGCATTGACAATCGCAATATGCACACTGCCGTTCAAAGCTGAGGGAAGGGCGAGGTTGGAGAACGCAATGTGGGGCCTTGAAAAATTGCGAGACACAGCGGATACCGTTATAACTATACCAAACGATAAGCTTTTAGAGTTAGTTCCGAGATTGCCACTTAACCAAGCATTCAAGTTCGCCGATGAAATTCTTATGCGCGCAATTAAGGGTCTCACTGAGATGATTACCAAGCCCGGACTCGTGAATTTAGATTTCAATGATCTCAAAACGATAATGAAAGGTGGAGGAGTGGCAATGATTGGCTTAGGAGAGAGTGAGGGTACCGGAGAAGATCGCGTGATGGAGGCGATAGAAGAAGCGATAAATTCTCCATTATTGCAGGTAGATATCTCATCGGCCACAGGTATACTTGTGAACGTGGTTGGTGGCCCAGACATGACTATAAGCGAGGCGGAGAAGGCCGTGGAAGAGTTGCATAAGAAGGTGGAGAAGAGCTCTAAAATCATTTGGGGCTGCGCCGTGGAGCCCACCTACGACCGCAGAATTTCGGTGTTAGTGGTCGCAACAGGAGTGAAGAGCAAGCAGATAATGGGCAAAGTGACCGCGGAAGAGCTTAAGGAGCAGTACGGTGTAGATGTCATCCGATGAATTTGAAGCAAGAAAGAAGGCGGAGCTGGAAGCGCTCGAACCCATAAAAAACTCATTTTTTTTGCTGGGGTTAATTTATATAGCAATGCTCATAGTTGTGGGCGTTCAGATGATCTCCACAGTGGCGAGCACTTTGCTATCAGAGGGATTTACGGGTGAGAATTTCCCGATAATAGGAGTGATCTCATCTGCAGTGTTTTATTCCCTCGATGCTCTGTTCCTATTCATTTTTCTTCTTACTCTGAATCGCGGAATTGAGAGCTTAGAAATTCATATACCCCGGGTTAAGATTGCAAAATCAGGTATAATCATAACTGCCATAGGGACGGTGGTAATTGTACCATTTCAGGTGGCTCTCTCGGCTTTTCCCATTGGTTTCAACATCTCCATTATTATAGTGTCAATATCCATTTCCTTGCTCGTTTTGGTAGGGTTCCTCTTCATTCTAATAGGAATATGGAGAATTGGAGAGCATTACAAAGTTTCTGACGTGAAATTAGGCGTTATTCTCCTCATATTTCTGAGCTTCATCGGCGCTTTCTACCTCTATTCTTCATTCGACAAAGTCATGGAGAGGGTGAAAAAAAGATTACCTCCCCCGCCTGTTCCCCCGTGGATATGAGAAAATTTATAAGAGTGGTTTAAATCTCCACCTATGAACGAAGTAATTCTCAAAGTTGCAGAGGCTCCGCAGATGGACGTGGGTCTTGGAAGGGCAAGGTTGGACACGAATACCCGTATCCTTCTGAACGTAGAAGTGGGAGATGTCATCGAGATTGAAGGCGCCAGGTTGACGGCCGCAAGAGTCTTTCGAGCGAAGCAGGAGGATGAGGGAAAGGG
>JALWEL010000248.1 GCA_027014065.1 DHVE2 group archaeon | reverse complement strand
GCCCGCGTGGATTATGCCCGTGTTGGCTTTGCTGGTCCCCATTCCCACGTCCTCGTTTTTCTCGAAAATGTGAATATCCACATCGTATTTGCTAAGCTCCCTCGCAGCTGCGAGGCCGACGATTCCCGCTCCAATAATTGCAATCTTCATCCATGGGGAATGACTTTGCACGATTTAAAAATCACCCTATTTAGGTAGTATATTTTCATGCAAAGGTTAAAATACCATAGTAGATGTGGTGTTAATGGGTAAGATGGAAACACTCAATATGTTTAACTCCGAAAAGCTAATCTTTATGCGTGTTATCGATGATGATATCGAAATTCTGAACTCCCCTATCAGAGAAAGATTAGCGTTGGGGATCGAGGAAAGGGAGTACCTCGTGCGAAAGAGCCATTCCAAAGAATTTTTCAATTTTTACCATCCATCTGGAATTTATCGATGTATCTCAGACGGAAAATACATCGCATGCATGGAAATAACGGACCTGGTTGAAGAGAATGAGGATAACAAAAAATTAGTGAGGCAAATGAGCGAAAGCTACGAGAACATACTTCATTTTTCAGATTTGGTCATACACGATGTGAAGAATTACGTGCTCATATTGGAAGGTTTCCTGGATCTGGTGAAAGAAGGAGATATGAGTGAAGAGAATATAGAAGCGATGGAAAAAGCAATAACCATGATAAGAGAGCTTGTGAATAAAACTTCTATACTCATGAGAGACTCTTCAAAAATCAGAAAAGAAAAGATTAATTTGGAAGATGTGATCGCAGATGTGGTTTCGAGGTTTAAGATAGAAATCAAAGAGAAGAATATTAAGGTTGAGAAGAAATGCAAGCTAAAAGAAATAATGGCCGATGCAATAATACAAGAAGCAATACACAACCTTGTGAGCAATGCGGTGGAGCACACTCCGTCCGGGGGAAAGGTCAGCGTGGAATGCGTTCCAAGTGGGAGCAACGTTAAAATAATTGTGAGGGACACAGGACCCGGAGTGCCCGACGAGCTCAAAGATGTGATTTTCGAGAGATTTCGCACGTCATCTGGCGTGGGCATGGGGTTAGGGTTGGCGGTGGCCAAGCATGTGGCCGAACTCTTAGGAGGGAGAATATGGGTGGAAGACAACAAGCCCCGGGGAGCTGCATTCGTAATCGAAATTCCTAAGAAATGATTAAATTCCCCTTTTCATTTCCATACCATATGTTCGCGCTCTTCGACGGAAAAAAGAGGTATGTCGCTTGGAAAAAGGGAGAAAAATACATCGTAGGGGACTTCGCAGTTCTGAGCGAAATGAAAGAGGGGCGAGTAAAATTGGGACTGAGAGAATACGTTTCGGTGAAAAGCAATCTCTACGATTATCTATTCACCATACGCAGAAACGCGCAGATAATAGACATAAAAGATTCTTCTTACCTCATCGCAAGATGCGGAATTCGGGCGGGGAGCGTAGTGGTTGAAGGAGGAGTAGGCTCTGGGGCGTTGACCACGGCGCTTCTTTACTTCACATATCCTTCGGGCAGAGTGTACACCTACGAGAAGAGAAGGGATTTCGCGGAATTTGCGAAGAAAAATGTGGAAAGGATAGAGTATTCTCACTGGACTCTGAAAATGGGCGACGTTACAACGGATGTGGAAGAGAGGGATGTGGACGCGTTCGTTGTCGATATTCCCGAGCCATGGGAAGCGGTGGAAATGGCAAAAAAAGCGCTTAGAAATGGGGGCTGCTTCTCCTCGTACGTTCCAACGTACAATCAAATGGAGAAAGTGTACAAAAAAATGCAGGAAAATGGATTCGGTGATATGGAGGCATGCGAGATAATCAAAAGAAACATGCATGTGGGTGAGCTGGGCACGAGGCCCGAAAACATCGAAGTGGCACATACGGGATTCCTGATTTTCGGAAGAAAAATGTGATTATTGCAAATCTTTTTATTTTTTGTCATTCTCCACATCATGTGGAATTTCCATATCCTATCAGGG
>JALWEL010000247.1 GCA_027014065.1 DHVE2 group archaeon | reverse complement strand
GAGCGAGGATCAGAGCAATTTGATAAAATACTTAAACAATGGAGGAAGGCTGTACCTAAGTTCTCAGGATTTGCTGTGGGAGATAAACAACGGATACGATGGCGCGGTGAACAACGAGTTTGTGAACAATTACTTGGGTGTTAGTTCTGTGAACAATGATATAGGATATACAAAGGTCTCTGGAGTGAGTGGTAATTCCATAACTGGAAATTTAGGGACCGTGTACTTTGATTACCCGTATGATAACTATGCGGATGAAATAACTCTTGAATCCGGTGCAAATGCGATATTCACCTACAACGGACATGCAACTGCAGATAGCTTCAGCAACGGTAACTACAAGGTTGTGTTCACAGCGTTCTCATTCGAAGCGGTGGAGAAGTACGACTCTAATACCGGTGCAACATTGATGCAAAACATAATCAACTGGCTATTGAGCTAAATTTTTTCCTCTCCTTTCCCTTCTATTTTTAGTCTATAATTTTTACCTCGATTTCTTCTCCGTCTCTGTTGTATGCTTTCCAAGAACGTTCGTTGAACGGATATGCCACTATGATATGAACATCCCCAGTTTTTGAAAACATATCAAGGTCTGCTTGAGAGGGGATGGGATAACCGGATGGATGAGAATGCACGGACCCTACGATACTGAAATCTATCGGTTTCATTAGGAGATTGTAAAGCACGCTTCTTCCGCCAGATACCGTTCCTGGTAGCAGTACGATTTCGTAAATTATCTTATATTTTGCCCTCAGGAATGCGCCGAATTCATTGGGGTACGAGGACCTTGAGGATTCGTTTATAAGCTTTAGAACATTTCTTCGTATTTTCCACATTTTATCTCACCGTGGCACGGTGTTTAATCCTCTCAAAGAAAGAATCTTCGAATCTTATAAACTCCGCGTAGTTTTCCGATTTTTTAATCTTTACCTCGTCACCTGGGCTTATTTTCACATAGTATTGCCCATCTAAAACCATGAGATTTGCCCTTTTTCCAGTTTTCAATATGATTTCTCCCGTGGGAAGTACCACCGAGCGCATTGTGAATTTGAATGGGGCGATAGGAACTACCACAAAGCTCTCGATGGATGGATGTAATATCGGACCCCCAGCGCTTAATGCATATGATGTGGAGCCCGTAGGTGTTGAGATGATAACCCCGTCTGCTCTAACTTCATCTACAAGCTCGTTATTGAAGTAAATCTCGTAGCTTCTCAACTTTGCGATCTCAGAGGTGTGTATAACAGCCTCGTTAACACAGTCGAACAATCTCTCCTCGTTGTGATAAACAGCCATCTTCATTCTTCTATCTAATATGTAATCTCCGCTTTCTATTCTCTCTATTGCCATATCTATTTCTTGAGGTTCTATCTCGGTGAGGAATCCGAGAACTCCCATATTCACTCCCAAAATCTTACCCTTAGCCTTCTGTAGCGCTAGGAGAATTGTCCCGTCTCCTCCAAGGGTTATGATCACGTCTACGTTTATATCTTCCAATGGAATTCCTGATACCCCGATTTTCTGGGCGGTTCTTTCTTCCACCACCGCATCTACCTTCTCCAAAAGCTTTTTTGCAATTTTCACGCATTCTTCTTTCTCGGGATTTGCGACTATGGCATATTTCATCTAAATACCTCCTCCAGCTCCCTTGTGGATAATGCAATTATGTTTTTTCTGTCTTCAAAATCCATTTCCATATTCAACTCGTTCATTTTTTCGTCCAATACTAACCCTCCTGCTTCTTTTACTATGAGATATGATGCGGCGATGTCCACTATTCTCAACGCACCCCCATTTTTAAATGAGTAATAGAATATGTCTGCTATTCCTTCTGCAACGGTTATCATTTCCAGAGATGCACACCCTAAATCACGAACTCTTTTTCCTATCCTGGCTATCTGATAGGCCTTGTCATTTGCTTTTCTTCCAAGATACAACACGTAAAGGCCTGTCTTCTCCTTAGCCACGCTCATTTTCTTTCCATCTTTAAACGCTCCTTGGCCCATTATCGCCCAGTAATCCACGTTCAGGGGTATATTTTTCACCAGTCCGATTTCCACATCTTTCAATGCGCCGGAGGTTATCGCTAAAGAGACGCTGAAAAAGGGAATTCCATGCTCTGCATTATTGGAGCCATCTATCGGATCCACGATGAGTGTTTTTTTCTCTCCTCTATCTATCCAGCCTCTTTCCTCGGTGAAGATGTTAAAGGGTAGGTTATTTTCATCGACGAATCTGATTATTTCATTCTCTACTTCTACGTCCATGAATGAGGACATATGTCCGTAGGCACCTTTGGAAACTTTTTCACCTAACTTATCCCCGTGACTTTTCAGAATTTCAAAATATTTCGCTCTTGCTCTGTTTCCAATTTCCTTCAAAATATCTAAATCGTGCATATTCGAGGATTGCCTAACTTCTATTTGAGGTTTTCTAAGAGAAAAAAGAAAAAGGGTTTAGTAGATTCCCTGATCGATCATGGAATCTGCAACTTTCACGAACGCGCCTATGTTGGATCCCAGAAGTAGATCCTTTCCATCGCCGTACTTCTCTGCGTACTTCTTGCCGATGTTGAATATGTTCCTCATTATGTTGTGGAGCTTGTTGTCCACCTCTTCCGCTGTCCAGTAGGTGAACTGCGCGTTCTGGCTCATCTCGAGACCGCTCACGGCCACGCCTCCGGCGTTGGCTGCCTTTGCCGGTCCAAAGAGCACGTCGTTCTCGTAGTAGTGGTTTATCGCGTCAAGGGTGCTGGGCATGTTCGCGCCCTCAACCACAGCGATAAGACCAGCGTTGGTGAGGAGCTTTGCATCTTCGAGATTTATTTCGTTCTGGGTTGCGCTCGGGAATGCAATATGTACCTCGCCTGCTTCCTTGGCTGCAACCTCCCATGCCTTCTTTCCGGCGAACCAAGGCAGGTCGAACTTCTCTGCCACTTCCTGCAGACGTCCGTGCTTTATGGCCTTGGTCTCATACACAGCGTTCCATATATCATCGTTTATTCCATCGGGCAGGTACATTGCACCCTTGGAGTCAGATAGGGTGATGACCTTACCACCGAGCTCGGTGACCTTCTTGGATGCGAACTGGGCCACATTTCCGCTTCCGGAAATTGCGACGTTGTAGCCCTTCAGGTCGTTCTTGCCCTTGAAGTGCTTGAGCATCTCCATGAGATAGTATGTGGCTCCATATCCGGTTGCTTCGGGCCTTATGAGCGAACCGCCCCAGTTAAGTCCCTTTCCTGTGAGAACTCCTTCCCATCTATCCACTATTTTCTTGTAAGCGCCAAACAGGTATCCGATTTCTCGGCCACCTACGCCAATATCTCCTGCTGGGATATCAGTATTTGGTCCGATATGGCGATAGAGCTCCATCATGAAATTCTCGCAGAAGCGGCGCACTTCGGCATCGCTCTTTCCGTGGGGATCGAAATCTGAACCGCCCTTGCCTCCGCCCATGGGTATGCCTGTGAGAGCGTTCTTGAATATTTGCTCGAATCCTAAGAATTTTAGGGTACCAAGTGTTACGGTCGGGTGGAACCTCAAACCGCCCTTGTACGGGCCTATTGCGCTGTTGAATTCAACGCGGTATCCTTTGTTCACATGAATCTCACCGTTGTCATCTTCCCAAGTTACGCGGAACATGATCACTCTCTCTGGCTCGGTGATTCTCTCCAAAATTTTGTGCTTCTGATATTTCGGCTCTTTTTCAAGCACGGGTACCAGTGTGTGCAGAACCTCGGTCATTGCCTGATGGAACTCTGGCTCGGCAGGGTTCTTTGCCTTCACATGCTCGATTACACTTTCCACATATTCTTTTGCGTTCATATTTATACCTCCTTGCCTTTAATCGGCGTGGGGGAAATGACTTTCGAGAATATTAATCTTTGCTAAAACGAAAACTTGAAATTTTAACGAAATTCGCAAAAAGAAGAGAAAATAAATATATACTGCATTCCATTCTCTCCCGTGCAGGAGTTGACCATAGAGAAATACATGCCCCGCGAAATGGTTGAGCGGGTGTTCAAGGCCCTGAGCGTTGAAAGCGGCAGGGAGATTCCCAGAACCAAGGTGAAAATAGAAGGCGGTGAATCTCTGAAAATTACCATCAAAGCGGACGATTTGCATGCCCTCAGGGCCGCGCTGAACTCGTATCTCAGATGGCTACAACTCGCGGTAGATGTGGAAGAGGTGATTGAAGATGGCAGTTAGTCTTACCCCCTATCTTAAGGAGAAATTGGAGCAAGCGCAGAGGTTGCAGGGAGAGTTAGAAACTATAGTTTCACAGAGATATCAGTTAGAGGTATCGCTTAAGGAGACGGAAAAGAGCCTGGAGGAATTGAAAAAGATAGATGAGGATGCACCCATCTACAAGAGCGTGGGAAGCATTCTGGTTAAGGTGAAGAGCAAGGAGGACATAGAGAAAGAATTGGAGGAAAAAAAAGAGCTTCTTGAGTTAAAAATGAAAACGGTTACTAAGCAGCAGGAGCTTTTGGAGAATAAGCTCAAGGAGATACAAGCGGAATTTGCGAGGTACGGGGGAGGTGCGCAATCCGCCTGATTCTCATGCACAAAAACGCGGATGTTGATGCACTTGCATCCGCCTACTATCTCTCTAAAATTTTTGGGAATGCTATAATCGCCTCAGACGGGATGGACAGATTCTCAAAGACATTGGCTGAAAAGTTTTCTATTCCGGTGATCCAAGATTTACCGGGAGAAAATTTCGAGGAGATTATAACTGTAGATGCTGCCAGCAGAGAACAACTGGGGAAATTCAAAGATATGAGGGTGGATGCGGTTTACGACCATCACGCCAGCAACGACATAATCGCGGAAACGAGAGTTGTGAAGGAGGATTACCCTTCCTGCTCGGAGATGCTCTACGACCTATTCGGAAAAGTGAATTCGAGGGAAGCGGGAATTCTTCTTTTAGGGGGCATAATCACCGATACGAGATGGTTCAGGTTTGCAAACACGAGAACTTTTGAGATAGCCGATAGAATAATGAAAGATATGGATATCGAGTTCTCGGAAATTTCGGAGCTCTTCGATTTTCCCTATATTCAGAGCGAGAAAGTCGCTATTTTGAAGGGATTCCAGAGGATGAAGTTTAGAACGAAGGGGAGAAAAATAATCTGCGCTACGGTTGTGGGTGCGTATGAAAGTTCATTCGCCGTATTCGTACAAAATTTAGTGGATGTGGTTTTCGTTGCATCACAGAGAAAAAAAGAGGTGAGAATAATAGGAAGGAGCAAAGAAGCTGATCTTTTAGAAATATTTCGGTTAGCTTCCGAGGACTTCGGCTGCACCTACGGCGGTCACAGGAACGCTGCAGGCATGGCATGCACAGGAGATCCGGAAGCGATCCTAAACGCGTTGATGAAGATTACCGAGAAGTTTCTATGATTTTCGCATCAAGCACTATCACGTCATGCGGGGTTGCGAGCACTGGATTCAGGTCCATTCCCTCTATGTTGCCTCTCTCTTCCACGAGCCGAGAAACGCTCAAGAGGAGATCCACGATTTTTTCTTTATTCACATTTATTCCGCGGTACCCTTCGAGGATTTTTCTTCCCTTTATATCTTCTAACATGTCCCATGCGTCCTGCTCTTTAATAGGTATAACTCGAAACGTTACATCCTTGTATACCTCGGTGAATATTCCTCCGAGCCCGAACATTATGGACGGGCCGAAAGATGCATCGTTGAGCACGCCGATTATTAGCTCCACTCCCCCTGATACCATTTCTTCGAACAAAACTGGAGTGTTAAATTTTCCGTGAATTTTTCTGAACGCATCCCTCGCATCTTCTTTATCTCGAATATTTAGAATCACGCCCCCAACATCGCTTTTGTGCAGTATCTTCTCGCTCAGAACCTTCGCCACCAGCGGATATTTGAGGTTCATATTCTCCATATCTTCTTCGGAATTGGCCACGAATGAATTTGGCACCTTTATTCCGTATTCTTTCAGTATTTGCTTCGCTTCGTACTCGTTCATTGCTCCCACCTCTTCAGAATTTTGCCGCGATCGTAAAGAACTCTGAGGGATTTCACCGCCCTCTCTATTGTCGGATACACAGGCACCCTGTTTTTCTCGAATTTGCG
>JALWEL010000246.1 GCA_027014065.1 DHVE2 group archaeon | reverse complement strand
TATGCTCAAAGTAAACGAGATGTTCTCGTCGGTTCAGGGTGAGGGTATATACATGGGAATCCCCATGTTCTTCATTCGCCTCACCGGCTGCAATCTCCGCTGTAAGTGGTGCGACACGGAGTACGCATTCTACGAAGGGGAGGATATGGAAATCGAAGAAATAGTGAAGAAAGCGAAAAAATCGGGGTTGCGGTGGGTCTGCTTAACGGGCGGCGAGCCACTGCTTCAGAAGGACGTGTACAAGCTCATATACGAGTTGATGCGGGAGCACGAAATTCTCATAGAAACCAACGGTTCCATATTGATAGACGAGGTTCCCACCGAGAAAAACGTTCATGTCTCTTTGGATATCAAGACCCCTTCCTCGGGGATGCACAAGGCCATGAGATTCGAAAATTTAGAGTATTTGGGAGAGGGAGATTTCGTGAAATTCATAATTGCAGACGACGAAGATTACGATTACTCCAAGAGAATTTTAGAAGAGAATGAAATACCCGTGGATGTAGTATTTCAACCGGTTTGGGGCAAAGACATTAAATGGTTAGTTGAGAAGGTTATGAATGATAAACTTAATGTACGTGTACTGCCTCAACTTCACAAGATCATATGGGGTGAAAAGAGAGGTGTGTGAAAATGTCTTCGTACTCGGATGAAGAGGGAGAATTTGCGGTTCGGACTGCGAGAAAAGTTGTAGAGGAATTCTTAGAGAGTGGAAAGGTTCCCCAAATCCAATTTCCAAAGAGGTTCGAAGAGAAGTCAGGGGTATTTACCACGATCAACATCTATCCATCTGGTGAGTTGCGGGGGTGCATCGGTTATCCCGAGCCGGTGTTTCCTCTAAAAGATGCGCTGGTGAACTCGGCGCTGGCGGCGGCCTTCGACGACCCCCGGTTTCCGAGATTGAGAAAAGATGAGCTTGATCATGTGGTTTTCGAGGTCTCACTTTTAACTCCTCCAGAGGAGATTGTTGTGAACAAGAGAAAGGAAATTCTCAAAGAGGTGGTCATAGGAAAGCACGGGCTCATAGCGGAGCGCGGATTGTATCGAGGTTTATTGCTTCCCCAAGTTCCTGTGGAGTGGGGCTGGAAGGTGAAAGAGTGCTTGGAGCAGACATGCTGGAAGGCCGGCCTTCCCAAAGATTGCTGGAAATATCCCAACGTGAAGTTCTATAGATTCACCGCTGAGATCTTCGAAGAGGAAGAGCCCAGAGGAAAGGTAAGGAGGAAGGAGATTTGAGATACGAAGGCCGATTTTATTACCGCGGAGAATTGGTGGAAGCGTGCATCGAAGTGGGAGAAGACGGGAAAATAGAGAGGATAAAAAAATCCATGGATGGCTGCGAGAGAATAAGGGGTGTAATTCTCCCAGGGGGAATCGATATCCATGTCCATTTCCGCGAGCCGGGATACGAGTACAAGGAGGATTTTTACACGGGCACTTTGAGTGCGGCCTTCGGAGGAATAACCTTCGTCGCTGATATGCCCAACAACAATCCGCCAATCGATTCGACAGACCTTTGGGAAGAGAAAAAAAGTACAGTTGAGAAAAAAGCGAATGTGGATTTTGCCCTGTTTTTAATGCTCAAATCCTATAATGGAGATGTTAGGGTGGATGCTCCGTTCAAGTGGTACATGTACGAAGAAAACATAGAGAAGAAAAACGTTCCTAAGGGGGGATTTATAACCGCTCACGCGGAGTTGAAAGATTGCATTTCCTCATCCACATCCCTCAGAGGCTACGATTTTGCGAGACCGGAGTCCTGCGAGAGAAAAGCCATCAAAAAATTGGGCGAATACGGAAGAAAATTCCACATTGCGCATATATCATCGGTGGATTCTGTGGATTTGTGTAAAATTTTTGGGTTCACATGCGAGGTAACTCCCCATCACCTGTTTTTGCACAGGGATATGGAATTAGGGGCATTCGGAAAAGTGAATCCTCCCCTTAGAGCCAAGTGGCAGGCGGAGAACCTATGGGACTCGCTTATT
>JALWEL010000245.1 GCA_027014065.1 DHVE2 group archaeon | reverse complement strand
GCATCCACGTGTTGCAGGAGAACGGGGATATTCACCGCTCTCTTCACATTATCGAAATCCAAAGGATTTACGGCAATTGCCACGTTCTTTCCAGATTCCAACGCGGCCTCTTCCAACTGCTTTGCCAGAGCTATTGCATTCTTCCCAGATGCCTGCGAATAGAGCTTGAAATTCACGATTATGATGGGCGTGTTGAGCATGGGTGGAGATTGGTGCACATTAAATAAACTTTTTTGTGAAAAGGATTTATGCTTTTTTCTATTTCCCCCATTATGAACTTGGAAGATATTGGAGCCATGCTGGAAGATGAGTTAGACGATAAAGATTCAGTGAGGGAACTGGCCATAAAATCTTCCAGAGAGATAATCCGCCTTTCGTCGAGGGCAATAATGAAATTGCACCGCCGCGAAGATGCCAGTGAAGAGCTCAGAAAAATAAAGGAGGAAGTCTGGCATCTCCGAAGCCTCTTGCTCAAAGAGTATCCAGATATCTACTATGCGGGATTCGTTCAAAATGCTTTGCAGGAATATGTTGAAGCCTACCTTTTTTACTCGGTTATGAGCGGAAAGGAGATGCCCAATCATAAGGAATTGAACGTGAACGCCACGGCGTACCTCATGGGCTGCGGGGACTTAGTGGGAGAGCTCCGGAGAGAAGTTTTAGAATACCTCCGTAATGATGATTTCGAATCCGCGGAGAAATACCTGAATATGATGGAAGAAGTCTACGAGATGCTGCTTCGGTTCAATTATCCATCCGGGCTGGTTCCAATCAAGCAGAAGCAGGACGTCGCAAGGTCTCTCGTGGAGAAAACGAGGGGCGAGATAACCATAGCGGCCATGAACAAGCGATTGGAGGAGAAGATGAACACCCTTATGCGATGAACCTTTAAATATCCGATTTACTATGGTGCTCCGTGGATTACCATAGAATCGTGATAATGGGCGATAATCCGGGTGAACTGGCAAAAGAATATAGGGGTAAAAGATTGGTGCTCATATACCCCAGGGGCAAGAATCCCAAGAGCGATGTGCTTTTGAACAAAAACATAATGGTTCTACATTCCGAGTACTCCGATTTCCCGGATATCGAGAGCCTGAAGATAATTCGAGACTGGATATTTTACCTTCTCAACGCCTCAATAATTGGCCAAGATGAGCGAATCCTTTTCGTGTTTTCGAAGAAGGGAGAGAGGTACGAAATCTCGATGGACATGCGAGAACTCATGTATCCCTCGATTTTGGAGATGCTTAACGACCGCCTTCCCGGGGAGCTTGTGGAAAAGCTGCTCAGGTTGGCCATGAGCATAGTTCTGAAGGGTCGCGAGGGCTATCCCATGGGCGCTTTGTTAGTTGTGGGCGATGTTCACAACGTGGAGAGATACATAATTCAAAAAATCGGGAATCCCTTGAAATCACTATCTCCTCATCTCAGAAATGTGCTCAATGAAGAAAATTTTGAAACGCTCAGGGAATTTGCCATGATGGACGGGGCCATGATAATCGATTCCCGAGGCTATGCCATCACGTGCGGCGCGTACATCAAAAGCTTGTTTGTGGATGAATGGAGCTCCGAGAACTTGGGGGGCAGGCACCTTGCGGGTCAATCAATAACCAAACTAACGCGTGCGGTGAGCTTCGTGGTATCAAGCGAAGGAGAAATAAGGATATATAAAGACGGGAGAAAAATATACGAGCTGGAAGGATTTTAAAATTCTATAACCTGAACCATTCCGTTTATTTCGCCATTCTTCAATCGGAGCATCGCTTCCGGCACTTCTTCGAATTTCACAATTTCTTTCTCAATGGTCAGATTCAATCTGTTGGCGTATTCTAAAAATTCATTGCCGTAGTCTCTGCGCACTTGATATATGGTCTTTATTTTCCTTCCCCATAAATTGGCGGTGTAGTTTGATATGGTTATGGGACTCATTGTTACCGCTCCCAGCACGAGGGTCGCCGCGGGTACCGTGTTCTCCAACGCTCTTTCAACAAG
>JALWEL010000244.1 GCA_027014065.1 DHVE2 group archaeon | reverse complement strand
CCCTAACGGGAGTATTCGCCCTCACATGGGGAAACATCGCAATGATTTCAATTGGAATTCTCTTTATTTTCTTAGGAATAAAGTACAAAATGGAGCCACTGCTCCTCATTCCAATAGGGTTCAGCGCAATAATCGTGAATTTGCCTCTAAGCGGGCTAACAAGCGCTCCAGAAGGTTTTCTCCATTTAGTTTACACATACCTAATCAAGACGGAAGCAATTCCCCTTTTGATATTTTTAGGGATAGGAGCAATGACCGATTTCGAGCCATTGTTGGCGGATCCGAAAACCTTTCTGTTAGGTGCGGCGGCGCAAATCGGTATTTACTGCGCACTCTTATCGGCGCTCATATTCGGGTTCAACATCAACGAAGCGGCAGCCATAGGAATAATCGGCGGAGCGGATGGCCCGACTACAATATACACCGCAACTAAGTTGGCACCGGAAATCTTAGGGGCAGTGGCAGTGGCCGCGTACTCCTACATGTCCCTAGTGCCCATAATCCAGCCACCCGTTATTAAATCATTGACCACGAAAAAAGAGAGAAGGGTGAAGATGGAGCCATTGAGAAAGGTGAGCAAGAAAGAGAAAATAATATTCCCTATAGTAACCACCATAGTAGTTGGACTTCTAATTCCTCCGGCTGTTCCTCTGATAGGGATGCTCATGTTCGGCAATCTCCTGAGAGAATGTGGAGTCACAGAAAGATTATCAAAGACTTCCCAAAACGAGCTAATAAACATAGCCACAATATTCTTAGGATTGGGCGTGGGATATATGATGACCGCCGATAAGTTCTTAACATTGGAGACAATCGAGATTTTATTCCTGGGTATAATTGCCTTCGCCACGGCCACCGCGGGCGGAGTTCTCTTAGGAAAGCTTTTCTATCTTCTCTCGCATGGGAAAATAAATCCCATGATCGGAGCTGCCGGCGTAAGCGCGGTGCCCATGAGTGCGAGGGTCGTGCAAAAAATGGGTGCAAAGGAAGACCCCAATAATTTCCTTCTCATGCATGCCATGGGACCCAACGTGGCCGGGGTTATCGGTTCCGCCATAGCCGCAGGTGTGTTCATCGCTTACCTGCTTTAAAAGACAACGTATATTAAATTCGAATGCTATTTCCCCTCATGAAAATTTTAGCTTTGGCGGATATACACGGCAAAGAGAGCGTTTCCTACATGGCTCAGGAGATATACGGCATGGAAAAATTTGATCTCGTTCTGATTGCCGGCGATATCACGGATTTCGGCTCAGGTGAAGATGCAAGGGAAATAATCGATTCCATGCCAACGCCTGTGATGGCCGTCCCCGGCAATTGTGATCCGGTGGATGTGATAGAAGGTATTGAGAAAAGCAAGGCGATAAATCTCCACAAAAATAAGAAAGAATACATGGGATACGAGTTCGTAGGATTGGGAGGTGTGAACAGAGGGTTCAACATGGGCATAACCTTCAGCGATGAATTTGCCTTCCAATTCCTAAAGGACTGCAAAGGGTGCGTGTTCCTCCTTCATCAGCCCCCGTACGGAATTCTTGATGAAGTTCCGGGAGGCAAACACATAGGGAGCGTGGGGATAAAAAGAGCAGTAGAGCTCGCAAGGCCAATTTTGGTAGTGAGCGGACATGTCCACGAGGATAGGGGGTACAAAAAAATTGGTAATTCGGTATTCGTAAATCCCGGGCCGGCGAAGGAAGGATACGCGGCCATTATCGACACTGAAAGTATGAAAGTGAATATGTTGGAGCTCTAAGATTCCTGCATTCCAAATCCTTTATCATTATTTCTGAATTTAACAGCATGAAAAAAGCAAAAATTTCATATTCTATGAATATTATACCCCTCACGGAGGTATAAGTATGAGCGGTGAGGATATAGGAGACCTTAACATGCTGGATCAGGTACAATCCATTCTGGCAAAGGTTAAAGAAGAAGCTGCTGAAATAAAAAAGAAAAAAGCTGAATTGGAGCAGTATGAAGCTGAGCTTAAAAAGAGAGAAGAAGATCTCGCTGAAAGAGAAAAGAAGATTCAGGATAAAGAGAATATGCTGGAGAGGAAGAGTGCGGAGTTAGAGGAATATGCAAAGGAAGTGGAGAAAAAGAGCAAAGAGATGGACGCAAAGATGGAAGAGCTCAATAGGAGAATAGCTGCTCTCAATGAGGCTGAAAACACGCTAAAGGAATACGAAAGCCAGTTGGAAGGCCTCAAGCAAGCCATGGAGACAAAGATGAATAGCCTGCAGGAATTCGAGAAATATGCGAAGGAAACAATTGACACGCTTATTCAAAAAGAACAGGAGGTTATTGAGCAGGGTCTCAACGTGGCCCAACTTCAAACTTCTCTTTCCGACCTGAAGGAGAGAATGTACAAGTCTATTCAAGCACTCTCTGGTGAGATAACAGTCACACCTGAAGAGGTAGGAGCTGAGGAAAAAGGAGAGGTAGAAGAAAAGAAAACCGAGGAAAAGCCTGAGAAAGAGGAGAAAAAAGAAGAAAAGACTGAGGAATCTCCCGAGGGCAAATCTGAAGAGTCCAGTGGAGAGCAACCATACGAAGTTGTGGTTGTGGACGGAGAAGAATTCATCAAGTGTCCGCAGTGCGGAACCCTGAACTCCAAAGACGCGATTATGTGCTACAACTGCGGCTACGTTTTCAAGCCAGAAGAATTAGGAGAGTAATCATCTCCCCCTTTTTTCAAATATATTTTTCTATGTGATTGACATTGTAGGTTGTGGAAAACCGAACCAGATATTTTCTCATAGCCCTCGTCCCGTTGATTGGAGGCACGGCCGCGAGGCTTTTGCGCGTGGTAATAGCATTCTCCCTGAGAGATTTGGGAGTGAGCGTATTCGACATAGCAATTCTCTCCTCATCATTCATGCTCTCGAGGGCGATTTTCTCGCCCATCATCGGAAAATTCGCGGATAAGGGATACAGGAGACATCTCATAATCGCCGCGGGATTCATAGGCCTTCTAATCGATTCTCAACTTTACATGATTTCTCCGTATCCTGTAATGATTCTCCTTCGCATAATGGACGGGCTATTCGGGGCAATGGTCTGGCCCACCATGCAGGCGGTGGTGCATTTCTCATCTCCAAAGGAGTATAGAGCAAGAATAATGAGCTTTTACTTCATCATGGGCTCGCTGGGGATGTCATTGGGGTACATCGCCTATTCCTATCTTGCTGGAAACGTGATTTACGCCCTTTATCTAATTGCCATCATATACATTGTGGAAATTGCATTTTCCTTTGGATTTAGAGATGTGAAAGAGAGAAAAGAAAAATCTAAAAAGGAAGAGGGAAAAGTGAACATTTCCATATTTTCTCTCTCTTTCTTATTTGGGTTATACACCTCATTGGGCAATGAGGTTCTCCTCTTCTATTTAGCGGAAGTGATTGGTCTTGGAAAGGTGCATTCAACCGAGGTGCTGTTCTTCGGAGCACTATTGGCATTATTAGGAAGCATATTGATCGGCCACATCGCTGACAGAAGGGGGTTCGTGATATCCATATACATCTTAGGAATTTTAGCTTTAATTTCATCCGTGTTGATTGCCATAGACAACGCGGTACTTGTGATTTTAGGTGTTCTCATATTTTTTATAGCGGGACGTGGATTTCTTCCAATTTCAAGAAGCTTCACGGCATCATTCAGCAAGAAGGTTGGCACGTTCTTGGGATTTATAAATCTCTCATCGAATATAGGATCGGTGATAGGCCCCCTCATAGGCGGGTTCATGCTGGATTATTTCCGCTCCGAGAAATTCTTAATCTTCAACTCCTCCGGACTGATTTTCATCATTTTCGCCTTATTCATTCTCCCGGTCACTCTTCTTTTCGGGAAGTCGCAAGCTCAGACAATCGAGAGCTGATGTGCCTCATGGCCATGGAGAGAATTTCTTCGTTGGAATAATTTTCCAGTATTTCTTTCTCCACGCTTCCTTTTGAAAAGGAAATCATGTTTTTCAGCGCTCTGGTTAGCTCATCCACTATTGTTATATTCGCAGTTTTAGCCGTTCTGGAAAGAGGATTGAGGTCGATGGTTATCACGAATTTCCCCATATTCCTCAGAGCCTGCGTTCTGTCTCCATCTTCGAGAGGAATGAGAATCACATCCGCCCCGTATATTCCCTCGAGGGTGCAAAGGGCCCTCGCATGATCCAGTCCCTCGATTCTTGCATCGGGATTCTCACCCAATACTTTAACTCCTCTCTCTTCAAATTCCCTCACAATTTTTTTAACCCTTTCCTCCGTTCTGTAGAAGAGGTTAACCTCTATCTTCATGTTCAACAATTTTGCGAGTTCTATCACTTCATCCACCGCTAGAGCGGCAACGTTGCCATTCACGGAAAACACGGGATTCTTAGCATTTTTAATGGCGAGAATAGCAGCTTTTTCCGCGATAATTGCAAAATCCTCGCTTCTTTCCCCGATTATGTAGTCGAAGGCTTCTCCCCTGCCATGCGCGATTAATCCCGCGTGGGCAACAATTCCTTTTTTGAAGCCCTCTATTATTTTTTCCCTTTTTATGAGGGATTCGTATCTGGGATGGGATTTCGGGATATTGAAAGACATAATGGAGAATGGAGTTATGAGAATAAAACCTTTGCCACTTCTTGGTTCACCCTCTTTACGAATTCTTCCTCTGCACCACGGGGAATTGATGCTCCTGCGGCCACGCTGTGCCCGCCTCCGTGTCCTCCGAGCTCTCCCGCAACTTTATTCATTATTTTTCCGAGATCCACAGCATGCATCATGCTCCTGTGAATCCTCGCAGAGATTGTGGTTTGAGAATCCATGTGAATGGCCAAGGTGACTTTCTTCGGATCCAAAAGATACAGAGTTCCAATGGTGGCAATAGTACTGGCCAAATAAGATGATTTCGAGTAAAAGTATTGAACGTGCTCCTCCTCAACGATGTTTTCGAGCATGGAGTACATCTCATTTATCACTTCTCCCCTGTAATCCCTGCGCATAACTTCCATTTTTTCAAACGCAGTGCTCTCTCCCAAAATATAGGCAAGGGCCACTCCCTGATTATCCGTTCTGCACGCAGAATCCAAAAGTTCGGTTAAGTATCTCACGCTCAACCCGTTTACCTTGAAATCCAAATCCACTATGAATTTTCCAGCCTCAGGAATCTTGCTGTTCTTAATCAAATTAAGCGATAGATATGAGCCCAATTTTACTTTCTCCTCCTCTTTGAGATCCAAAATATTCTTGGTAGCCTCGATTCCCAATTTTTCCAGTATTTTTTCGATGTTCTCTCTCCTCCCAGATATTCCGGGGAAAAAGGGTTCAACGGAGTAGAAAAGGGCATCCGAGACACCGCCGTAGAATGGAAAATCGAAGTCCACGCTCATTCCCAATTTTTCAATAATCTCCCTGTTGAGCCCGATGGGGCCCCTGCCCGGTATGTACTGCTTATCCCCTAAAAGTCCCGCCAGGAAAAAAGGTGCGTATTTTTCATCGTCTGCTATAAGATACGCCATGGTTGTGGCGGTGGCCTCGATTGCGCCGTCGTACCCGAACAAATGAGGATTGATATGCACCACTTCCTCGCTATCCCCCGGGGGCTTGTGATGATCGAGAACTAATACCTTTCCATTCAAATCGCCGATTAACGATGATCCTAAATCCGTGAATATCACATACTCTTCCTCATTGGCTATTTTCAGCAGCTCTTCGCGATCCGCATTTCTGAAAAAACTGACATGGAACTTCTTCCCCATGCTTAAGAGATAATTAGCAACAATTCCAGCTGAGCAAACACCATCCACGTCGTAGTGGGTTAAAATCCTAAAAAAATCCCCCTCCTCTAAAAGTTCTCTTCCCCTTTGGAGGCGAGATTCGAGGGAGGTCATCACCTCACCAGAAGCTCTGCCTCTTTGATGCTGTATTTCCAATCTTCTGGCAGCTTTCCAACGCGCTTGTAGTACTTGATTAACCTTCTTATCTTCGCTTCAACCAGCTGCAGACCTCTTTTATTACCTAAATCTTTGGGGTGATTTTGGAGATGATTGTTTATGCGGACTGCCCTCCTCATGAGTGCCATCAAATCCTCTGGAATCTGAGGAGCGAGGTTCTCTTCCTCAAGAATCTTGCCTATGCTCTTACCGGTTAGTAGTTTAACATCCGGCACCCCGTACTGATCCCTCAAAATGGTTCCGATCATGGCCTGAGTATGCCCCTCTTTAGCAAGGGCTATAACCTTCTCCTTAATTTCGTTCTCATTTAGAGTAACCCAATCTGGCTTATTGGTTCTGAACGGCTTCTTTGAACCTGAGCTTCCCTTTCTCCTTGCATGGATCCTTCCCATGTTGCTTCACCTAAGCCGTTTAATAGCATCAAATACTTAAATCTTACCTCTTCCGCTCTATAAACGGCATAATCCCAATTATCAATTTCTGAAAAATCTTAAATATCATCAGTGCATTATTTACTCTTATGAGACTACTGGTGGGAGTGGTGATTATAATAGTGATTTTGTCGATGGGTGCAGCGATTTTAAGTGTTCATCCAACACATACGCAGGTGGTTCCAGAAACAAGGGGAATGAGTTACTGGAGCGGTACGGTATCCGTTCACATAACCTATTTCAAATGCGATCCAAGTTTGGACACTGTTGGTGACCCGGACCCGTACTTCGTTGTTTTCATGAACGAAAAGGAGATTAAGAGCCAGGTATGGGATGGTGAACACGAATTCAATCCCAACTGGTGGGCTAATTTCACTGTAACCACAAGAGATCCTGATGTGTGGATCGAAATATCCGCATGGGACGATGATTCCGGTCTCTACGGAAGGGATGATTTAATCGATATCTCGCCTAACGACGGATTCAGCTTGGATTTGATTTACAATCTGAACACGCATTCTTGGGCAGGGGACGTCACCGGTAATAACGCCTCGGGGAATAGACCGTACGACTGGGGCATAATACATTTTGATATCACAAGCACCCCTGACAGTGAGAATGGAGGAAATATAAACGTAAATCTGCCATATTCTGCATATGACAGATTGGATTCGTCTCACAACGACGGTTCCGATACGTACCTCTTCTACCTTTACAACGGAGATTCTGTAAATATCTATATGCTTCCGAATCCCAACGCGGATTACGCGATATATCTTTACGATTCGGATAATTTCTTGGTGGCATCTTCCAACAAGGGAGGATATGGAGGACTTGAGGAGATACACACTACCATCAACACCCCTGGCCAGTATAAGCTCATAGTATCCACTGTGCACGGATACGGGGAATACTACCTATCAATAAACGACGGATTTGCCAATGTGATAGATGCAGAAAAAGTAAATGTGTACACAAACGAGGCGTATTTCCTCAACGCAGACTGGTCAAACATAAATGTAAGAATAATGGGTTACCATGTGAACGTTACTCTCCACAATCCTACGAACACCGCTGGATACGTTAGAGTGCACTTTTTCAACTTGGATCCGGATTATATGATTACAAATTTCGAGAACTCCACGGAAAGGGGAAATTACTCACTTACCACCATCATTCATTTGAACGCAAATGAGACAAAAACAATAACTCTCAAGCCATGGTACGAACCAAAGGATGATTTCTGGATCTTCGCCATGGGGGACAACAGACCAGGGTGCGGAGTATATGACCATCCGTACGAGCAGAGAGAAGAATACACGCTTTTCACCCATTATTACACGGATATAATAAGAACTCCAATCGGCTGGGATGACGGAGACCTTGTTTCGGGATTCGGTGGAGGACTGGTGGCTGAATACGGAGGTACTTCTTACGATGCCTTAGATTATGTGTATGATATGGAGTACAACCGCTTCTACATGCTTACCGGCACCCATGGTGATTTCTTCTTCACAACGGTTGGAAATCACGATGTTACGAGGCACTATGATCAGCCCCAGAGGGCGGGAGAGCACATATACGAAGAGTATCTTGGAAGCCTCTACTACTCCTTCAACTTTTCAAATAGTCATTTCGTGTTCCCAGACGATTATCAGGATGGTTTCTGGTACAACGGAGGAAGTTGGACTTTTGGAAAAGGGGAGACGCCATGGTGGTACGCACGGGATCCGGGGAGCAATAACTCCACGGCACATTACGGAGGATACATATACGGCAAACAGCTGCAATGGCTCAAAAATGATTTGGCAAATGCACAGGGAAAAACACACAAGATTGTTGTAATGCACATGCCTATTAAAGTTCCACCGAGCAGGAACGAAAGCTTAAACGATTCATTCATAAACTACACAAATCGCGTGGATGTCATGAAGATCTTCCAGCAGTACGGAGTGGATTACTTAGTTGTGGCGCATATACACAACTACACCTACTACTACACAAATTTGGAATACGTCAATGGCAAACTTAACGTAACCTCTTCGATGCATCCTGAGGGAGAATACAGCGTGTTCACCCTCTTAACCGGCGGTGCAGGAGCGCATAATAACTATGAGTGGATTGTTCCGGCAATCGAAGGAAGCTATCACTTCGTCCTAATCCATGTGCAGGGAGATACCATCACCTATCATGTTTACAAGTACGAAAATCTCACAGATAGCAACGGTAACCCGCTGACTTCTGTGGTTTACGAAGGGGCCAACGACGGAAGTGAGACAAGTGAAAAAGCTGTGGTTCACAACTCCGCAATATACTCGTTCCCGTACATAAGAATGAAGTTCTATCTGGCTCCTGGAAGCAATTACACCGCCTACTCGGATACCTACGGAACCTACCAGCATGTGTACCAGCATAAGTTCAAGGATTACACCGTGGTCTATGTGGAAACAACCGCCCCTGCAAACGGAGACAACACAATCCACGTATACGCGTCTTCCGTGCCAGAGCTGCCTCCCAGCGCTCTGCCTCTCGTTCTAATTTTAATCGCACTGGTGGCTGTGGCATATCGGAAAAAGTTCTGAACAAAATTAAATACCCTTTTTTTAATACCCTTTTTATGAGACCTTCATGGGACGAGTACTTCATGCGCCTTGCATACCTTGTTTCCACACGTTCCACCTGCACCAGGAGGCATGTTGGTGCGGTGATTGTGAAAGATAAGCGTGTTCTATCCACAGGCTATAATGGCCCACCCCGCGGGCTGGCGCATTGCGACATAACAGGATGCATGAGGGAAAATTTAAACATTCCCAGTGGAGAGAGACACGAGCTGTGCCGCGGACTGCACGCGGAACAAAACGCAATAATCCAAGCTGCAGTTTACGGAGTTTCCATAAAAGATGCGACAATATATGTGACAAATCATCCATGCGTGGTGTGCGCAAAGATGCTCATTAACGCACAGATAAAGGAAATAGTGTACGCTGAAGGTTATCCCGATGACCTTGCTAAGCTCATGCTCTTAGAGAGCGGAATCAAGGTAAGACGCTATTCGCTCCCAGAGTCAGAGCGAGCACAATGACTCCGGCGATGAGAACCCCTATGAATATCATAAGCGTGGATATTTTCACATCCTTATTGAATAAGTAGGCTATCAAACTGCCAGTCCAAGCACCGGTTCCGGGAAGAGGAACTGCCACGAATAAGACGAGGGCGAGGTACTCCCACTTCCTCACCTTCTCCTCTGACTTTTTTCGAGTATGCGTGAATATCTTATCCATCCATGCAGTGATTTTGGGATATTTTCTAAGGTACTTCTCAATGTCCCCCAAAAAAATGAGAATAAACGGTACAGGAACCATGTTGCCAACTACTGCAACGATGAAAACTATGAGTGGGGAGAGGTGAAGCGTGATTATTCCCACAGGAATTGATCCGCGGAGCTCTATGAACGGAAGCATAGAAATGAGAAAAACATAGAGGTAAGAGAGCATCAGCTCACCAATTTGGGATAGAAGTATTTCTTTCCCATCTTCTCCTTTTCCGAATCCCATTCGCTTAGGATCCTCACCGCTTCGTTTGCCACCTTCGCCACTGAATCCTGAGAAACGACTTCGAATTCATCGGTTATTCGATTTGCAAACACAATAGCTATGCTTCCCGCTCTCAGTCCGTAAATGCTGGAAACACTGAAAAGCGCAGCGGCTTCCATCTCGAAGTTAAGCACCTTGGCCCTTCTCAAATCCTTAACAATGTTCTCCGAAAAAGACTGGGTGTAGTTTCTGAATCCATGCCTTCCTTGCCCTAAATAGAAAGAATCGGTGCTTGCAGTCACGCCCACATGATACTTGAACCCCAAGCTTTCGGAGGCTTGAATTAAAGCGAGTATTACTTCGTAATTGGCCGCCGCTGGATACTCCACGCGCACATATTGCTTGCTCGTTCCTTCCAATCGAACCGCAGAGGAAGATATTATCAGATCCCCTATTTCTATATTCTCCTGTATGGCTCCTGTGGACCCAACCCTGATAAATGTATCCGCCCCTATTCTCGCAAGCTCCTCCAAAGCTATTGTGGCCGAGGGCGCTCCTATGCCAGTTGAAGTTGCGGATATATCCACACCTTTGTATTTTCCGGTATGGGTCTTGTACTCTCTGTGGTAAGCGATTTCCCTTCTTTCGTCCCACTGGGACGATATCACATCCACCCGCTCAGGATCTCCGGGTAAGAGCACATACCGCGCCACGTCGCCCCTCTTGCACTGGATGTGATACTGCAATCCCCCAGCGCCTTCCACATAATCCGCAGATTTCAATTTCATAATATACTAAATGCGGCGTGATTACAAAATATTTGCGATTTTTTGAGTAAACTTAATTTATTCGTTGGAGATACTTGCGAGAATGTACTCCCTAAAAAGATACGACTTCGAGCTTCCGGAAGAACTTATCGCTCAAGAGCCAGTGGAGCCCAGAGACCACGCCAAACTGATGGTTCTTCGAGATGAAATCGAGCATCGACACTTCTATGATTTGCCGGAGTATCTGGAGAAGGGAGATGTTATGATTCTCAACGACACTCGGGTTACGAAAGCGAGAGTGAAGGGGAGAAAAGAAACTGGAGGAAAGGTGGAAATTTTAATCTTAGAAAAATTGGGGGAGAATTTTTACCGCTGTCTCGTGAAGGGCAAGAAGATTCGCGAAGGCACAAAACTGATTTTCGATGATATTACCGGTACCGTTTTGAGTAAAAATGAAGGGTTGTGCGACATCGAATTCTCGGGGGATATAATGGAATTAGCGAGAAAGAAAGGAGAAATTCCCCTACCCCCCTATATAAAGAATCCACCCCAAGATGCTGAGGAGAAGTATCAGACGGTGTTCGCGAGGAAGGATGGTGCGGTGGCGGCACCCACCGCGGGCCTGCACTTCACCCCTGAACTAATAGAGAGAATAAAAAATAAGGGTGTGAAAATTGGATACGTCACTCTGCACGTAAGTTACGGGACCTTCAAACCCGTGAAGAGTGAGGATGTGAGGATGCATAAGGTTGATGAGGAGTACTACGTGGTCAGCGAAGAAATCGCGGAAATGATAAACAACCGCTCCGGTCGTTTGTTCGCAGTCGGCACAACTGTGATGCGCGCCTTGGAGAGTTCCTCACACGATGGTGCGGTGCATCCTTCGCAGGGCTACACCAACATATTCATCTATCCCGGATATGAATTTCAAGCAGGAGTGGATGCCATGGTTACCAACTTCCATGTTCCTCGTTCCTCGCTTATTCTTTTAGTCACCGCCTTCGGAGGATACAAAAGAATTATGAATGCATACAGAATTGCAATCGAAAAAAGATATAGATTCTTCAGCTTCGGAGATGCCATGCTCCTGTTCAAATTGTAGCTTTATTAACTACAAAAAATTTTTAGTATATCTACCAATTCACATTTTTATGAAAAGAAATATTGTCGTTGAGGAAATTAACTTCACCCCCGTTGAAGATAGGGAAGTGGAAATTGTTGAGAGGAAGGGAATTGGACATCCGGACAGCGTTGCCGACGGAATTGCGGAGAGCATAAGCAGGGAACTATCGAGATACTATCTGAAGAATTACGATAGAATTATGCATCACAACACTGACCAGGCGGAAATCGTGGGCGGTCAAGCGAAACCTCAATTCGGCGGTGGACAGGTTTTAGAGCCTGTGTATATACTCCTCTCTGGAAGGGCAACAACAACGATTGACGGAGAAAGGATTCCTTACAGAACGATAGCGAAAAGGGCCGCTGCGGATTTTCTCAAAAAACATTACCATAACTTAGATATTGAGGAAGATGTGATTATAGACTGCATGATCGGCCAGGGCTCCGTGGATCTCAAAGGGCTTTACGATACGCAAAAGCAACTTGCGAATGATACATCATTCGGAGTGGGCTACGCGCCCATGAGCGACTTGGAAAAAGTCGTATACAACACTGAGAGATATATCAACGGTGAATTGAAATCCAGATTCCCGGAAGTGGGAGAAGATGTGAAGGTAATGGGCTTCAGAGATGGAAATAAGATAAACATAACCGTGGCTGCGGCATTCGTTGGAAGACATACACCAGACGCGGATCACTACATGAGCGTTAAGGAAGAGCTCAAAGATGTGCTCACCGACTACGCTTCGAAATTCACCGAGAGGGAAGTTAACTACGCGATAAACACCGGAGATATACCAGAAGAGGGAATTTATTATCTCACGGTAACCGGGCTTAGTATGGAGAACGGCGATGATGGAAGCGTGGGAAGAGGTAACAGGGTAAATGGATTGATTACTCCATACAGGCCCATGAGCATGGAGGCCTCCGCCGGCAAGAACCCCGTTACCCACGTGGGAAAGCTCTACAACCTGTTAGCGTTCAAAATCGCGAACGATGTGGTGAAGGAGGCGGGCGGAGATATCAGAGAGGCACATGTGCGCATAGTTTCCCAGATAGGAAAGCCCATAGATGAACCACAGGTTGCCAGCGTGCAGTTTATACCCGCAAAGGGAGCAAATGTGGAAAAGTACAAGAAGGAATTTGAGGGCATCGCCGATCACTGGCTCGAGAACATAAATAAGATTACGGAGATGCTCCTGAACGACGAGCTGGACGTCTTCTAATTTTTTATATTATTTTCCACATCACGTACGCGGAATCACCGTTGGTGTAATAATTATCTAACATAGAGATTATCTGGAATCCGCGGTTAGCGTAGAACTGAATCGCGTTTCTGTTGTTGGTCCTCACCTCCAAGCTCACGGAACTAAGGCCTTCTTTTTTGCACTGCATGATGAAGCGATTTAAAAGAGCGCTGCCGATTCCCCTTCCCCTGTAAGCCTTGTCCACGGCCAACATCAATATTCTCGCTCCACGTTCATACTTTGCACCGGCTATGAACCCAACTATATCTTTTAGCTCCGCCACCAGGAACCCTGAAGGCCAAGCATGGTATATGTCCATGAAAAGCTCCAGAGAGTACTTTTCGGTGAGACTTTCGAAAGATATTCTAAAGACTTCGTACACATCTTCCTCCCTGAACTCGCGAATCATGAACATGGGAATTACCTTTGCCAGACCAGTTCGCCTTTTTTGACCACTTTTTCAACTAAATTCACACCGAAATGGTACCCTATTTGCTGATAATTTTTCGCATCCATCACTATTATATCCGCCTGCTTTCCAACCTCTATGGACCCAATTTCCCGCTCCAATCCAATGGCTGCAGCCGCATTGATGGTGCTCGCCGCTATAGCCTCTTCGGGAAGCATGCGCATCTGCGTTATCGCCAGAGATATAACCATCTGCATGCTTTCGGTGTAGGCATTTGGATTCAAGTCCGTGGCGAGAGCAACGGGAATCCCAAGCGAGATGAATTTCCTCGCCCTCGCGTACTCTTTGCTGAGAAGCATGTAGGGCGTTGCCGGGAGAAATACTGCAATCGTATCACTATTCGCCATCTCTTCTACATTTTCATCGCTCGTTTTTACGAGATGATCCGCGCTTATTGCTCCCACCTCCACGGCGATGCGAGAACAGCCTATATCTTCAATTTCGTCAGCGTGAATCTTTGGAATCATCCCGTATTTTTTCCCTGTTTCCAAGTACTCTTTTGATTCCTCACAATCGAAAACTCCCTTCTCGCAGAATATGTCTATGAATTTCGCGTGAGGCGCTATCTCTGGAATAATTCCCTTTAGATACTCCACGTACTCCCCTGAGCTCTTAAACTCCGGCGGGATGGCATGCGCCCCCAAGAACGTGGGAACCAAATCCACAGGATGCTCAATTTCATTTATCACCTCTAACATTTTTTTCTCGGTCTCCAAATTCAATCCGTACCCGCTTTTCGCCTCCGCGGTCGTGGTTCCGTTAGCAAGCATGTAATCCAATCTTCTTCTCGCCTCGCGCATCAATTCTTCCCTGCTCGCATTCCTCGTGGCACGAACGGTTCTCAATATTCCCCCGCCCATCTTCAAAATCTCCAAGTAGCTCTTACCCTGCAACTTCATGTAAAGCTCGTTTTCTCGGGTTCCGGCGAAGATTAAGTGCGTGTGCGGGTCAACGAACCCGGGCATAACCACATGGCCCGAAGCGTTTATCTCGCGCTCAGCCGAACTTTTCAATTCTCTCGTCTCGCCAACTTCCACGATTCTATCCCCATCGACCAGAACTGCGCCGTTCTCAATGATTCCTAAATCGTAATTTTCCCTTCTCACTCCTCCTTCCAAGGTGACGAGTTGCGAGGCGTTCTTTATCAGGAGCATAATTGGGAGATGAAGAGAGGGTATAAAAATGTGATTGCTTCGGGAAATCCACAAGGCATTACCGAAAATCTTAATTATAAGGGAAATATAGGATTATCGAGAGGTGTAGCCAGGTGAATAGAGAGGAAATACTGAAAGTATTGAAAGAACATAAAAACGAGATTGAGAAATTTGGAGTAAAAAAGATAGGGATATTCGGCTCTTTCGCCCGTAATGACTCATCAGAAGACAGCGATATAGATTTCGTGGTAGAATTCAAAAAAGGAGAGGGCACCTTTAAAAATTTTGGGGACTTAGTAGAATATTTGGAAGAGCTATTCGGTAGGCCGGTTGACATATTGACACCCATGGGCATCGAATCAATAAGCATTGATGAAGTGCGAGACAGCATAAAGCGGGAGGTCGCGTATGTGTAAGAGAGAGGACAAAGAATACCTAATAATGGATGTCTTCACATGAAAGCCTTATCTATTCTCCCACCAATCACCCCCACATGCGCAAGGAAGCATATCTCACGCAGGAGTTCATCGCCGAGATGGAGAGGAAGTATTTCAGGGAGAGAAAGATGGAGAAAATTATGGGGAAATTGGCGATTTTGGGGGTAGACATGCAGCGCCACTTCCTCAAACCCGAAGGGGTTGCGTATCTTCCTTCATCGCAGGAGTTATTGCGCGGCGTGAAGAACTTTTACACATTCGCAAAAGAATCGGGGATAAAAATAATTCTCACGAGGCACTGCCACGCGGGGAACAATCTGGCGAGGTGGTGGGGCGACGAGATGAATTGTGATGATAAATCCACGGAAATAGTGGACGAGATAAAAAAATTCGGAGATGAGATCATTGAGAAAAACACGTACAGCGCGTTCATTGGGACAAATTTGGAAGCGAAACTGAGAGAAGAGGGAATAGGGGGGATAATAATAACCGGAGTGATGACGCACCTGTGCTGCGAAACCACCGCGCGAGATGCTTTCAATCGGGGATTCAGCGTAGTATTCCCAATTGATGGGACATTAACTCAGAATGCGGAGCTGCACGAATGTTCCCTTAGAGCGATCTCGCATGGGTTCGGAGTCACGCCCACCCTAAGCTATCTTATGAAATATTTGCGGAAAATATAAATAGCTAAATTTTCTATGGAATTCCATTGAAAACGCCAACCACGGAGGAGAAAATATTAGTGCACCTGAGCAGGTTTCCTCACGGTGCTTACGAGAGGAGTGCAGTTCCTTACGAGATCACTCAATCGGGCATCTCGGAAGCCATAGGAGTACCCAGAAACTACGTGGCCGTCGTGCTTGGACGCATGGCTAAGGCACAGAAGGGATACGTATTCTCGGAAACACGAAGAATTCGCGGATTCCCGAAGAAGAGAAAGGTTTATTTTTTAACCCCCGCAGGGATGAAAGAAGCGAAGAAGATAGAGGAAAAATGGAAAAACCGAAAGGTCCGTGTGGCAGTTAATGGAGATATTGTGGAAGTGAAGCTAAGCGAAATAGGAAACTACGTGAAATGCGAAGACTGCGTGTACTTTGGGATCATTAGGATGGACAGTGAGGGGCTAATAGAGCAGACGATGAAGAAAGAACTGAAGGAGAGCATATTCGTGGGGAGAGAGAAGGAGATAAAAAAATTCAGGGAAATCGTAGAGCAAGTGGAGAACGGGTCTGGAAGATGCGTGTTTCTCTCCGGAGAGCCCGGAGCCGGAAAGACCACCCTAGCTATGAAATTCGGGAATCTGGTAAAAGAAAAGGGATTCGTTTTTCTACATAGCCGCGGTTATCCAAATTTATCATATCCGTACCTTCCCATAGAAGAGATGCTCAGGGACAAAGAAGTACAGGTCAAAAACCGTAAGAAGATTCTGAGCATAATTAAGAAAGTCGGAACTCTGCCAGAAGAGGGGGGAGAATCCATAGAGTATCAGAGGATTGCCATATGGCATGACCTCTTAAACGAAATGGAAAAAATATCCAGCGAGAAGCCGATTGCCATATTTTTAGACGATTTGCAATGGATTGATCCCACATCTCTGAACCTCCTTTATTTCATATGCACTCGCATTCAAAATGCCCGTATTTTGATAATCGGTGCCTACCGCTCCGCATGGAAGAGCGAGTTAATAGAAAGCATAAGGAAAAATCTTCTTAGAGATGGAATTCTCACAGAATTCGAAATTCGCGCCATGCAATCTATCGAGGTAAAGAGGATGCTCGCCCTCATGCTCGGAGAAGAGCCACCGGAGTATTTCGTGAAAGAAATTAAAAGGATAACAGGAGGCAATCCGCTGTTCATCGTGGAGATAATTAAAAAAATGATTGAAGACGGCGTTTTAAACTTGCAGGAAAGAAGGTATCCATCGGATTTTACCCCACTCTCCGTTCCAAAAACCATAGAGGACATAATCAACGAAAGGGTCAAAAAACTCACGGAGAATGCTCGCAGAATTCTGCAAATTTCCAGCGTTATTGGTTACAATATCCCCTACGCCCTGCTGAAAAAAGTATCTGAGTTGAAGGAGACTGATCTCCTAGATTCTCTGGACATACTCATAGAAGAAAACATGATATCTTCCCTTTCATCTTCTATATTCACATTCTCCCACCCTCTGATTTCAATGGTGGTTTACCAGAACATGCACCCCAGCGTGAGAATGCTTTACCATCGAAAAATATCTAACGACTTGGAAGAAATAATAAAGAGAAACAAAGAGATAGAAAGTATGGTCGATTTGGGCCATCATTACGAGATGGGAGGCGAGCCGCTGAAGGCCGTGGATTACTATTTCATCAGGGCACTCAAAGCGGAGGAAATTTACGCCTACGAAGATTCCATAACCATGTTAGAAAGAGCACTCTCCATCGCGAGGGAGATAGGAGATGAAGAGAGAACAAAAAAAATCGCCATACATATGGGAGACATATATCACAGAAAGGGAGAGTACAAAAAAGCATTGGATTCTTATCTCATCGCCTTAGAAAACACCGCCGACACCGAGATGCTCAAATTGCTTCACCTGAAGATGGCCGTGGTACACAGAGAGAGTGGTAATCTGAAAGATGCGCTGGATAGTATCGAAGAGGGGTTATCATATAAATGTAAAGGGATAACCGAGGTGAAGCTCCTCAGCGAGAAAATATGGCTAATGATGAAGATGGGCAAATTTGAAGAGGCGGAAAAAATCCTGAAGCGCATGGAGGAAATAGCCGACGAGATAGAAGACCCGAGGGCATGCGCGCTGGTTATGGAAAACAAAGCAACTATTATGTACTATAACGGGAAATACGAAGAGGCAAAGGAATATCTTATGAAGGCAATATCTTTTCAGGAAAAAAGTAATGAGAAGTACTATCTTTCGATACTCTATACGAATTTAGGAATACTTCTGGCTCAGACAGGTCAGATGAGCGAAGCGGTTAAATACTTCGACAGGAGCAAGAGAATAGAGGAAGTATTCAACACGAGGTACGGCCTGGCACAGGTTAATACGAATCTGGGGATTGTGCATCACAAGCGCGGAAGGTTGAAAAAGGCACTTAACTATTTCAAAAAGGCACAGGAAATATACGAAAAAATCGAAAGCTACGATTCCCTCGCAGTAACTTATCTAAATATGGGAAACATCCTAACAGAGCAGGGCTATTTCGAAGAGGCACTCTCCTATTTGAATCGAGCAGAAAAAATTTTCACACGCAACTCCGACCTGTGGGGGCTATGCCACGTCTACACCTCTATTTCCGATATCCTGATTTACCTACAAAGATTTGGAGAGGCTAAAAAATATCTGGAAAAATGCATGGAAATAGGAAATGAAATAAAGAACACGGAATGCCTTACCGAATCGGAGATGCTCCGTTTAAGATTGGGTTTGGAGAATGGTGAAAAGGAACTGGATGTATTAGCGGAGAATTTGGAAAAAAAGGAGATCGAGATGAAAGGAGAATTAAGAGCGAAGATAAACTACGTTCTGGGAACATATTATATGGCCACCCACAGATACGAAATTGCAGAAAATAAACTAAAGTCAGCGTATTCTCTCTATCGCAGCATGGGAGAGCTTGCAAATCTCGCAATGGTGGAATGTCTAAGGGCAGAGCTCCTGAAGAAGATGGGAGAAAAAGAAAGAATGAGAAAAATGGCCGAGCGCACCATGAATTTCTTCCAGAGGGAAAATATGGGGTACTGGAGAGAAAAATGTGATATTCTTTTATACAAATAATTTTAATTGATGATGCATGCATCAATTGTATTTATATATCAATTTAACGATAGGGTATCGGTGATAATTTGAAAAAGTATGTAGTAGTTGGGATTATAATGATTTTACTGCTGGCAGGGAATTTGGCCCTATTTATGAGCTTGGGACCATCACAAACACAGGGGAAAGATGCGCAGAGCGATGCGCCAAAGGGGATACACGCGCCAATAAGAATAGACAGCGATGCGGACTTTGCAAATTTGGAAGCTACCGATCAATATGTTACAGGAGATGGGTCTGCGAGCCATCCATACAACATAACAGACATGAACATAAACGCCAACGGAGGAGGAGCGGCCATTTACATCGGGAATGTGACCAAAAATTTCACCATATATTACGGAGTCTTCTACGGAGCATTGTACGGGGGAAGCGTATATAACGTTGGAGGTGGAATCGTGCTTTACAACATAAAGGGACAGTACGTGCACATTGAAAAATGCAGCATATCCTCCAACGACTACGGCATATACATGAACGATATAAGCAGCAACACCGAAATTTCCATCGGCACCTATGGGAAATCCAATCAGATTTACGAAAATCACAAAGACGGGGTAACGGTTACAAATTCGGCACACTACGGAATCATAATAACCTACAACGTCATCTTCCAAAATCACGTAGGGGTGAATTTATCGCAAAACCCCCAGAGCTCAGGATTTGTGGAGGTTGGAAATAACGGTATAAGCTTAAACGATCGGGAAGGTGTGAGAATCGTGCAAACAAACGATGTTAGTGTTTACGAGAATCTGTTTTACAAAAACGATGGATCAACAGACAAGTACGATGAGAATCATCCTCAGGCGACGCAGGATTCATCTTCCTACGTGAATTGGTACTGGGGATACTCCGAGAATAAAGGAAATTTCTGGTACGACTGGGCGATGAACAACAACACAAATTACGACATGTCACATAACAACTTCGTGATACCCTGGAAATATCCAATTAAGGACGTTAACGATTACTCCGTGGTAAGAAATAACGATTCATTCC
>JALWEL010000243.1 GCA_027014065.1 DHVE2 group archaeon | reverse complement strand
GAATCGTCGAGTACGGAGAATTGGGAAAGAGAAGGGGAAAAGGCTATTTCAAAAAAGACCCCAACAAGTATGTTCCCGTGCCCGAGAATTCCAGAAGGATGCACAAAGAGCTTTTGGAGAAGATTGAGAAGGTGAAAAAAGAGGTTAACAATTCTCCGATCAATCGAATTGAGCTCCACGGCGGAAAGATAGGAATAATAACCAGCGGCGCCGCTTACAATTATGTAGCAGACATAGTGGAAAACTATGGAATTGAAGCGAATATTCTGAAGCTGGGATTCACTCATCCTTTTCCAGAAGAACTCGTGAAGGAGTTTATAAAGGGCGTGGACAAGGTAATAATCGTAGAAGAACTGGAACCTTACATCGAAAAGCACACGAGGATCGTTGCGCAGATGAATAAGATGGATGTGCCCATATTCGGCAAGATGGACGGCTATTTCCCGAGGGCCTACGAATACGATCCAGATGTGGTGAAAGACGCATTAGGAAAAATTCTGGGCAGAGATTTCAAGATAGAGAAAATCGAAGTGGAAGAATTGGATTTACCGTCTCGTCCCCCTGTGCTTTGCCCCGGCTGCCCTCACCGCGCTACCTACTATGCGGCAATGATGGCCCTAAAACAATTGAAAATCAAAGATGCGATAATCACAACGGATATTGGATGCTACACTTTGGGTATTCAAAAGCCCTACGAGATGGCAGATTACCTGCTCTGCATGGGCTCCAGCATAGGCACCGCAGTCGGGTTCTCCAAGGCTACGGAGCAGAAGGTTATCGGGTTTGTTGGCGACTCCACATTCTTCCACGCCGCGATACCCGGATTGATTGACGCGTATCACAACAACGCCAATTTGGTGTACGTTGTTCTCGATAACAGGACGACTGCAATGACCGGGCACCAGCCGCATCCCGGATTACCCATGAACGGAATGGGTGAGAAAGCGCCTTATGTGGACATCGAAAAATTGGTTCGTGGAATCGGGATAGATTGGGTACGAACCGTGGATCCGTACAACGTGCAGGAGACAATAAAGGCATTCAAGGACGCGCTTCAGCATGAGGGCATATCCGTGATAATATCCAAGAGAGAGTGCGCCCTGCTATGGGATGCGAGGAGAAGAAAGCAGAACGAGTGGTGGGTCTACGAAATCAATCAGGACAAGTGTACGCAGTGCGGCCTGTGCTCAGACTGGCTCGCATGCGCGGCCATATTCAAGAAAGTTGATGAGGATGGAAAAGAGAGAGTATACATCAACGACGCTCTGTGCGACGGATGCGGAGTTTGCGCGACCATTTGTCCATTCAACGCCATCGAGAAGAAGGTGATAAGATGAAGACGGGCATCGTTTTTGCTGGAGTTGGCGGTCAGGGAGTTCTCACAGCATCGAGCATTTTGGGAGTGGCGGCGCTCAAAGCGGGCATGAACGTGATAATGAGCGAAGTTCACGGAATGGCCCAGCGCGGAGGAATCGTGGTTACAGAAATGAATATAGGAGATGCGCACAGCCCGCTGGTGGGCGACGGAGAGGCAGACATAATCGTTGGATTCGAACCCGTAGAGGCGTATCGAGTGCTTCACAAGGCACATCCAAATGCTCATATTCTCGTAAATACAGAGCCCATAGTTCCCATAACCGCTTCATTGGGAAATGCAAATTATCCCTCCGTGGAAGAGATTTTGAAAAACATGGAAGGATTGAACGTGCACCCTTTGGAAGCCACGCAGATTGCGAGGGATGTCGGCAATGTGATAACCATGAACATAGTGATGTTAGGAGCGCTCAGCAAGATTCCCGTGTTTCCCATCGAAAAGGAATACTTGGTGGAAGCCATAAAAGAGAGAATCCCTGCAAAGCATCACGAGATAAACATGCGCGCCTTCGAACTGGGAGCGAAAGCAGTTAAGAAGTGAAAAGTTTTTTAACATTCTCCCTTTTCTACCCCCCGTGGATAGCAGTTATTTGAAGAGAGCTCAGGAAATTGCGGAAAAAATTAAAAAAGTGGTGAGGGTTGT
>JALWEL010000242.1 GCA_027014065.1 DHVE2 group archaeon | reverse complement strand
AGTCCATGCTCCCGTATATGATTGGGGTTAAATAGAGTTTCCGTGTGATATTTTATAAGCACTCGCTTAGTTGGGATCGGAACTTTATTAAAATGCTCAATTCTCTACCCTGCCATCCCCTCTCTCATCCACATCCTACGGGTTCGCGTTGTTCTCGATTTTCTCTGTCACGTTTTCTTTAACGGCGGCGTTGAGCGCGGACTCTTCTCACCCAACTTACCGCGCGGGAAAAACCTTTAAACACCAGCACCCATGGTGGAAGGATGAATGGCGTGAAGATATGCGGGCGTCTCGCTGACAAGTTAGGCACCAAGGGATTCGGAATCAGAGAGGGAAAATGCGTAATTTTGAGTTACGAAGAGGCTCTCTATTTAGGGGAGAAGGGATTCGAGGGATTCGATTTCAAAAAGACGCTCAAAGAAGCATCCAAGGACGAGAATTTCGACGTTCGATTTTTCGTATATCGGGACTTGAAATCTCGGGGGTACGTTGTGAAGATCAGAGGTGAGTATTACGAATCAAAGAAGAGCTACAGCATGAACTTTTATCCCCTGCGCGATATGGACTATTTCGAATTCGAAAAGTTCTACTATAGGGATTCTCCATTCGCCCTTGCGGTTGTGGACGGGGATGGAGATGTCACGTACTACATGGTTGACCATGCAAGCCCAGAGGGAGAAAGGCACGAAAAAATAAAATTGAAAAATCCGTATCCTGCCGGAGCCCGCGTTTTTCTCCTAGATTCATACGGAGATTTGAAAACTTATGGGAAAAAGGAAGGGATATTCGCGCATCTGTCCAATTACGAGGCAAAATATTTGGATGAGGGGTTAAATATTCCCGTGGACGAAGAGGTTTATGAGGTCTATGAGAATTTAAAAAATCGGGGGCTGGTTGTGAAATCTGGGTTCAAGTACGGCACCCATTTCCGCTGCTATCTTAGCTCGTTGAATGAGCATTCAAAGTACTTGGTGCACGTGGTTCCACCTCTTGAAGATATACAGAAAGTGAGCCGCGCGGTTCGAGTCGCGCATGGGGTGAGAAAAACCCTGCTTTTATCGAGAAAAATTGGCAACGAGGTGAAGTACCTATCGGTGACATGGATTAGGCCATAGATTTTAATATACATGATGCCATGCACTCGGTGCATGTTGACTCCAAAACTCAAAGCAATATTGCTCGTGAGCATTTTGGTTATTGCCATAGGCATTCCAGTGGTGATATATGCTACAACGATCCACGAGGTACCGAATGAAAAACCCGTTGCAAAGATTTCTTCTCAAAGTATTGGATACATCAACTTACCAATGTCGTTTTCCGCCTCCAAATCTTACGATCCGGATGGGCACATCGCCATCTACGTCTGGGATTTCGGAGACGGTAGCACCTCTGCAGGCAAATATGTGAACCACACATACATGAAGGTTGGGAATTATACTGTGAAACTCACTGTTTACGACAATTCCGGTGATTCGAGCTCAACCAGCGTAAGGGTTGAGATACGCAATTACGAAGAAAGGGCTATCACGGTGAGCGTGAATTCTCTCATCAACAATCCTTCCGAGTACATGGGTAAAAAGGTCCACGTCCTTGGGGTTTTCGGGTACGGAAGCAATTACAGCTTCTATTTAGTTAACGACTCCGGAGCTAAAGGCGTGAGGGTTTACGCCGAGCCCGGGGCTGCAAGACCTAATCTCATAGATTATGGGGACAAGGTGGAAGTGGTTGGAAGGTTTACAGCGTATAAAAATGAGATGGAAATTAAAGTTTCAAATGAGAGCGGAGAGTACATTGCGGTGATTGGCCATGGGGGAAACATCGAATACGAGAATGTGAACGACACAACTTGGGTAAATTACAACAATTCTTTCGTTCATATGATATCGAAGGTTACTAAGGTTTACGCATCTTACAAATACGAGATTGGAGATATCGTAGTCTATATTTCTTTCAATGCCAACTCCACGGGATCTCCTGCGGTTGGAGATGTATTCGAAGTGCGCGGATTTTTAACCTACTAT
>JALWEL010000241.1 GCA_027014065.1 DHVE2 group archaeon | reverse complement strand
CTTCCTCAAAGGTTCGATGAGCGGTATGCGCCTCGAAGAAATGCACCTCGCGCATCCTTATGAATGTCCTGGTTTGCTTCGTCTCATACCGAAATATATTCACAATCTGGAAAATTTTGAGCGGAAGATCCGCGTGGGAGCGAATCCAGAGGGAGAACATGGGATACATTGCCGTCTCGCTGGTTGGTCTGAGAAGAAGCTTCACGTCCAATTCATCCAATCCGCCATGAGTTACCCAAAACACCTCGTCTTCGAAGCCCCTTATGTGCTCCGCCTCCTTCTTGAATTCCGTTTCCGGCACTAAAAGAGGAAAATTCACCTCCTCGTGCTTATACTCTCCGAATATTTCCCGGAAATAATTATCGATGTTCTGCATTATTTTCCACCCGTAGGGGCGCCATATATGCATCCCCTTAACCGGGTACCTTTTGTCCACGAGTCCTGCGGATTCCACGACCTCGTTGTACCACTCGCTGAAATTATCCTTCGAGAATTCCATAGGCGGAGAAAAAAGAGAGATTATTTAAGAATTGTGAAAAAAGAGAGAATCACCGAATACCGACGATCCTTCCATCTTCCGTCAGATCGATGCTCTCCGCGGCGGGTTTGCTCGGCAACCCGGGCATGGTGGATATGTCACCCAAAAGTGGAACAATAAAGCCCACTCCGGAGGATATCTTCAAAGCTCTCACTGTGACTGTGAAATCTTCCGGAGCGCCCAATAGTTTCGGATTATCGCTCAATGAGTACTGAGTCTTTGCCATGCAAATGTAGAAGTCGTTGAATCCCATCTGATCCACTAATTTTAAGTCTTTCTTAGCCCTGCGCTCCCAATTCACTCCGGATGCCCCGTATATCTCAGTTGCGATTTTCTCTATCTTCTCGCGTACATCATCCTCGAGTTTGTAAGTGAAGTTGGGCTTTCTCGGCTCGATGTTCTCCAAGTACTTGGCGATTTCCACTCCTCCGGCACCGCCTTGAGCATATACTTCGCTGAGCGCAAATTTCACGTGCATATCCTCAACTAATTCTTGCAATTTGCTTATCTCCCTCTCGCTGTCCTGCGGGAAATGATTTATCGCAACCACTGGCTCGAAGCCCAATTTTCTCACAATTTCAATATGCCTCCTAAGATTCTCGGCGCCTTTCTCCATTGCTTCCACGTTCTCCTCGTTGAGATGCTTCTTCTTCACTCCTCCGTGATATTTCAGCGCTTTCACCGTTGCAACAAGAACGGCGCCGCTTATATCGAAATCTCCAGCGCGGGAAACTATATTTACGAATTTTTCCGCACCCAAGTCCGAGCCGAATCCAGCTTCCGTCACAAGATAATCGGAGTAGCGCATTCCTATCTCATCCGCCAAGAGCGAGTTGTGCCCATGCGCAATGTTAGCGAAAGGTCCAGCATGAATCACGGCTGGAGTGCCCTCGGAAGTCTGTGCTAAATTGGGTAAAAGAGCATCGCGGAGCACCGCGGACATTGCACCTACGACGTTGAAATCCTTCGCAAATACAGGGCTTTTATCGGTTTTGAATCCCACCAGTATGTTTGAAAGCCTCTCTTTGAGCTCCTTGTAACTCTTGGCGATGGCTACAATTGCGGAGATTTCGCTCGCAGACGTGATTTCGAAGTAATCTTCCTGAATCGCACCGCCGTTCTCCCCTATTCCAAGAACAACCTTTCTGAGTTCCCTAGCGTTCATATCCAAAACGCGGCCCCAGAGAATTCCCTCGCGGTCCAAATCTGGCATGGTTTTGTGGAACATGGCATTGTTTACCACCGTCGAGAGAAGATTATGGGCGATCTGAATCGCATGAAAATCTCCGGTGAAATGCAAATTGATCTCCTCGCTCGGCTCAACGGTGCTCTTTCCGCCACCTGTGCCCCCGCCCTTTATGCCGAACACTGGGCCCAAAGAAGGCTCGCGAAGGGTAACAATGCTCTTCTTTCCAAGGTGCCAGAAGGCCATGCTCGTACCGATGGCAGTGGTGGTCTTTCCCTCTCCGTATGGCGTGGGGTTTATGGCAGTTACCAAAATCACTTTTCCCCGGCGTTCTTTCTTCCATATCTCTTCCAGAGGAATCTTTGCCTTATCATATCCGTAGGGAATTATGTTCTCTATACCCACCTTCTCCGCAATCTCAGTTATAGGCTTCATAAAAAAGGCGATGGAAAAAAAGTATTTAATACTTGATGCCCAGATTTGTGTAATTACCCGATGTACCCCAGATCCTCCTTTTTCTCTTCTTTTTTCTCCTCTTCCTTTATCTGCGACGTGATCTCACTGATTTCCTCGGATCTGAACTTCAGCTCGGACATGTCTATATCCAAATTGAAGTATTCCTTCACCACTTTCAAAACTCCGTATGAGCTGCGAGGATCAGAGAAATAACCGGATGTTTCACCCATGAGGCACACGCCCTCCATTCCGAAAACTTCCATCCCCAACCCCAAAAGGAGCCCAGCCGCTCCGACTATACCTCCAGATGGTTCGCTCTCTGAGAAATACACCCCGTATTTTTTCATCTCTTCAACCAAATTCATATTGGTGGCTGCTCCGAATATTCTGGGAGTATCCTGAAGCTTGCCGGTGCCGTATCCCCCGAGAGTGAATATCTTTTTCACTCCGAATTCCTTCGCTATCTCGAGAACTCTATACGATAATTCGTACTGCCCCTCCGAGCTCATGCCCTGATAATCCCCCACGAGAATAATTAAATCATGATCCCCATTCTCATTTTTGTAGTACCACAACTGATTTCTCACAAGGTAAAGGGTACCGTCACCTTTCATTAGAACCTGTGGCGGCAGGTATTTGGAGAATATCTCAACCATCAATTTCGTATCCAAATTATCTTTCAGGTACTCGGCGGCAATCTTTCCGACGTTACCCACACCGGGCAGGCCTTCTATCAAAACTGGATCTTTAAGCTCCGGCTTTTCCACATACTTAACTATTATTGGCTCCATTCTTCATCACCTCTCTTTTCAATTTCCTGCGGTATTCTCCGTATCTATCTTCGGGAGAGAACCGCGGTGGCATGGCTTCCACAGTAGGTGTATTACAAACGGGACAAACTTCATGCAGGGTGTATTTCCCGCATTTTGGACATTTTCTTATTAAGGTATGCATACTCACAACCTTCTATGAAACTCTGCCTCTCCACCTAACTTCTGAAACTCTTCGATAATCTTATTTGCGGTCTGACTCAAGATCTCCTCAGCTGTCTTATAATTATCCGCTTTAACGTATATCCTGTATCTCGGAGCGCCATCGTACGTTATCTTAACGTTCTCGCTCTCCGCTTCGCTCAGAACCTTCTTTATGTGATCGATGCCATCGGGCTTTGAAGTGGTGAGTTCTATGAACCCGGAAATTTTCACGTAGGGCGGGGTTATGTTTTCTTTGGCCACCTGAATAAATGTTTCCACCCAGTCCCCTTGAAATTTCTCTTCCTCACCGATATCCTCGTTCATGGCCGCTTCCTCAAAAGCCGCATAGAGTGTCCCGTAATGCTCAATTAAGGCATATCCAAACTCTTCATAGCATTCTTTTACATCCTTTCCCAAACGCTGGGCAACTATTTCGAATAATTTTTCCGCCTTCTTCTCGTTTTTCCATTCCTGAATTTTCTCTCTTCTCTGATGCTCGTTCACACGCTTCAATGACAAATCGATGTGACCTCGAGATGGATCAACACGCATGACTTTGCAAACAACCTTCTGCCCCTCACGTATGTGATCACGGATATATTTTATCCAGCCAGCGGCAATCTCGCCAATATGAATAAAACCCTCTTTATCTTCATACTCGTCTAAGGTTACAAAAGCCCCGTAGGGTTTTATAGATTTAACCGTCGCGATTACCAACTCACCTGTCTCAGGGAATCCCTTTTTCACGAATACACCTCTACGATCTCTCCCCTTATGTCAGCCTTCCCACCCGTGGGCGTGGCTATGGTGGCACCGCAGACCTGGCACTTGACTACGGTGCTTGCCCGTAAAAATATGATTTGCTCGTTGCCACAATCGGGGCACTTGACCTTCACGAACGCCTTGTCCATATTCTTAGTGTTGCCACCCTTCATTATTTCACCTCCACAAGCTCGAATTTCTTTGCGCGAATCATGGGCGAGTTGTGCGCTCTGTTGCACTCGGTGCACCTGAACCTCAAATTGAGACGCTTTGTGGGCTTCTCCCGACCTTCGAATCTGGGCCTCGGGAATCCACCGTATCCAGCGGTGACCCTCCTGAATCTCCTCTGTCCCGCCTTGAGCTCGCTGGCCTTCTTCTTCTTTACCTTCTCAACTACGTGAACAGTGTGACGTTTGCAGTATGGACAATACATTTTAATCTTTCGTGGCATCTTCATTTTAATCAGCGTGGTATAGGCAGCTAATATTTAAGGGTTTTTCTCCCATGAGATGCATGTGAGCAATTTTCGGGAAAAAAGTATAATTATTTATATTCACTGCGAAATTACCCCTCAGATGAAATGGAAGCTTCCTTTCCTCGTTGCTCTCTACATCATGTCCGTGGTAGTTCACATTTATCCGGCATTTGTGAGCCCCATGCCTTACAATTACGACGCCCTTCTTGAAGCGAGAGCAGGGCAGTTCATCGCGGATCACGGAAATTTAAATTATCCCCCACACGTGACTTACAATAACCATCATACTCCCGTAACCCCATTTCTAAACGCTCTTTTGGGCGCGATTTCCCAGATGACCGGCGTGGATGTTATGGGCTTTCTCCCTTTCATATTTCCTTTCATTATATCTCTCGGAGTATTCGGCTGGTTCCTCCTTGCTAAGAGAGTCACGGGCAGAGATGAAATAGCCGCATTCACCGCCATAATGTTCGCACTCAGCGGAACTTACGTTCTCCACACCACGCTCATATGGAAACAGGCACTTGGCCTGGCGCTTATGCCTTTCGTCCTCTACACCTACAAAAAAAGGAATTTCGTTTCACTCTTTCTCTTGATTCTCATGCCCCTCGTCCATCATTACGTAGCGCTACTTACCTATCTTATGATAAGCTACGAGGTCATATACGACCTCTACCTGAAATACAAAGAGCACGAAATTTACACAAAGGAGAGCGTAGGATGGCTCATAACCATGATTTTCCTCTGGTTCTACTTGGGCGGGTATTATACCCTGAGGCACTTCGACCGTCTAAACGAACTCGCGCCATCGGGCTCAATGTGGCTTTTCATCTCTCTCTTCGTAATCGTATATCTCCTCACCATGAAATTATTCAACAGCAGATATCGTGGCATAAAGCCCATTTACTATGTCCTCGTATCATTCATACCTATCCTCATCTATGTCCTCTACTTCTTCTTTCCCATTTTCCCACATACTCCGGAATTCAATCAGTACACCCTTATTTTCACAGTGGGCTATATTCTTCTTTTGCCAATAGTGACTATGGGATACGTAATTCTACTCCTCACCGAGCATAAAGAGAAGAAGTTATACACCGCAACCCTCGCCGCACCATTACATATGATTCTCTTTTTCTTCTTGCGGGGATTCGGGCTGGAATCATACGTATCCATAAGCAGAACCTTCGACTTCACCGATTTCTCTTGGTTCACCGGAGTAAGCTCCGCGGGCTACTCCATGAAGAGAAAAATCCTAACATTCGGATTGGTTTTTGCAATAATTGCAACCACCACACCCCTCACTTATTTTTCCATGCAGGCCTTCGGTGTTAACTCGTATGTGTATGGAGATGAATATCACGCATCTCAGTGGATCCACGAAAATTTGGGAAACGTGATGATCGGCTCAGACGAAAGATTGGGCCACATCGCCAGAAATTCCTTCGATATAAACTCAACGTACTCGCTCCCCTTCGAGCTCGCCAACGGAATAAAGCCATCTACGAAGTACTGGTTAGTCTCCAAATCGTGGGAGCAGGGTGCGCAGATGCGCCCCATGCCGCCCATAAAGGTGAACGTAAAGAGCATGTTGCAGGAGAATTCAGTTATTTTCTCATCGGGAAGAACCTATGTGGTGCTTAACAACACTGCATAAATATTTTATACCTTTTTCCAATTATGAAAATCGGGGGAAAACATGAAAAAGTTAGTTGCAGACGGAAGTTTTGTAGGTGAACGAGAGATAAGATATGCACGGCGAAAAAAAGAGAAAAAAAATAAGAGAGCATGGGTTATTTCTTTTCTGATAACTCTTGTTTTAGTAGCATCGCTGATTTTGGCAATTGGCAAAAGCAACCCAAATGCAAATGGGCAAAGTGTGCGAGCAGCAGCCACACATGTGGTTATAAACGAAGTATATTACGATGCCCCAAGTGGATATGCGGAGCCTCAATGCGAATGGATAGAACTATACAATCCAACAGCCAGCGACGTGGACATTTCCGGATGGATGCTCTCCGACGATCCCGTTCCAAATGGTCAGAATGAAGGAGTGTGGACATTTCCACAAGGAACAACGATACCTGCAAAAGGTTATTTACTTGTCGTAAACGACGCCACTTACAATGGTCAATTCAACTCTCTGTTTCCTGGTATAACACCCGATTTTGACACGAATTCCAGTAACAGCATACCCGACATGACCAAGAAAGGTTCATTAAATTTGGGTAATAGCGGTGACGATGTGCACTTATTCGATTCCTCTCAAACAGAAGTAGATGCGATGTGGTACGGAAGTGGTGGAGATACGGGAAGCCAAAACGCGGCCCCCGATGTAGCCGCAGGGCATTCCTTAGCAAGGTATTACGACGCTGAGGACACCGATAATCCCTCAGCGGATTTCTACGACGAATCTTCGCCCACCCCAAGAGCACAGAATTCGCAGACCATCCCAGAGATGAATCTTATTCTTATCCCAGTTCTGGCTGTCATGGCCGTCTTGTTCGTGAAGAGAAGAAGAGATTAACACTCAAAACATTTTTATATTCTTTTTTCATGCGAATGATAGGAGGTAATGAATATGAAAACTGGAAAAATAATAGCGGGATTGGCCGTGCTGGTTTTATCGCTGGTCGTTTTGAGTTCCATGAGCTCGGCGATGAGCCTGCAGGCAACCAATGCAGATATAGGTGTTGGATCCAAGTATATGGCAGCGGCCTATGGAAATGGAACTTTCGTTGAGGTATGGTACAGCCCAGACGGAAAATACATGAACGCAACGGCGATAAATTCCACAACAGGAGCTGTGATAGCAACAAAGACCATTTCCCAGGATGTGTACACGTATAATGGGAAACCATCAATAAAACCGGTCATTGTGTATGTAGGTGATGCCTTCATAGTGGCATGGGTGAACAGCAGCAAATACTTAGAAGCTGTAGGATTTGACAGTACACTTAATATAACGATACCAGAAACAACCATAAACGACACCACCGGAGTAAGCTACAAAGGAATAGCTTTGGCAGCAGGTGCGGATAAGGCGTTCTTCGTGTGGAGTGACTCAAACTACCAGTTGGAAGGAAGATTTATGAACGGCACATACAATGGAAGTGTGTTCAGAATCACCAACTTCAATTCGGTATACCAGCAGGCACCGTGGGTTGCATACGACCCCACAACTAACAACTTTATGGTTACCTGGGTAAATGTAACCCAAAACGCAACCGGAACAAAGTTTTATAACATCACCGGAAAAATATTCAACGGAGATAGCATGTCCGCCGTTACTGGCGATATTCTAATTGCAAACGCTTATGCAGACCAGAGCAGCTACAGCACCCCCACCGTATGCGGAGGCAATGGCACATTCTTCGTAACGTACATAACCTACCTCAGCCCATACAATATAAACGGTGTAACATACTCCGCCAGCAACGGAAATCTTGTGAGCGGGCCATTCCTCATAGGGACCACTTACTACTATGGAAGGTCACCCATGCCCGCTGTGTACGATGGTAATGGATTTGTTGTGGCATGGTCCAACTCCTCGGAGAGCATCCTTGCAACCTCATTCGATATCAACGGCAACGCAGGAACTTCTCAGGTGATATACAACGGAACAAACGGCGGAAATCCTGTAATCGCCTACGATTACGACAACGGAGTGTACTTCTTCTCATGGACGGAGTACAATTCAACAACAAAAACATATTCATTGAGTTCATCCATATGGACTTCCGACGAGTTCGTGCCAGAGTTCAACTTTGTGCTACCAGTGATCGCGGTGGTTTTAGTTGGAATGGCGATTTTGAGAAGAAAGCACTAAACTTCAAAATTTTCTTTTATTATTTTTGTAAGCTCTTCGAGAATCATTTTGTTTAACTTCTCGCCTAATTCTTTGCTCGAACCTGTTGGCTCACTGAAAGTGGCATAAGGCACAACCTTCGAGTAATCCACCACGATCATGTACTTCCCTGCGGGGTTCTTCTTGAATTTGTAATTCGATTTCACCAAATCACCGCGTATCGCCATCATCCTCGAAGTCTCAATCACACCAGCGTGGGAATCGTCCTCAGGAACCAATTTTCCGCGATACTGATAGGCGATGTAATAATCTGATAGGAGCATTATTTTTGCGTCTTCATATTCTCGATTCACCTCTTCACATGCTAAGCGGAGCGCCGCCATGTGGTTCCCGCTGGCGTGCCCTGAGAGAACAATTATCTTCCGAATCCCGTGCCTCAAAACTTCCGAAAGGATATCTCGAACTAAAAGATAAAGGGTATCGAACCCTATGGAAATAGTTCCCGGAAATGGAGCTAAGGATTCAGTCCAGCCGTAGTGAATTGGGGGGAGGATAATAGCATTTAGATTCTCCGCTATTCTCTCGGCGAGCCACATGGGCTGGAGCATGTCAGTGTTGAGAGGAAGATGATGACCATGCGCCTCCACGCTTCCGATAGGAAGGATGACCAATGGATTTTCTCTTATCCTCTCTTCTATTTCATCGTAGGAGTATTCATCCCAGTACAGCTTCACCAACGCTCACCTCGTGTATATGCTCGTGCTCCAATTTTTCTTCCATGAGCCACGTGGTGAACCCATGCTCCCTGCAGTAGTATATATTCATCTTTTCGTTGTAGTCCGCTTCTTTTCCGCATACGGTACATACCATTTTCATATTTTTCACCTCCAAATTGATGGGCCGGGAGAAACCCCGACCCGAAAACGGGCATCCCATCCCTTCACCTATCTTTAGGGTTTAACGCATCAACCAATCTTTTCTCCCAGTCTTTATCGTATTCTCTTTTCTCTATTCTGAGCCATGTCCTCAAAGCAGTGTTAATCACGTCCTGAATATCCGAATAATAGCCGTAGTCTATGAACATCTCTGCCTGCTTGTACACTTTATCAGGAATTTTAACGCAAACCTTCACCTTTCTCCACTCTTCTTCTTTCAGTTCCACATACTCTTGAAGGAGTTCCCTCATCAAATCTGAGATGGTCTTATCTTCCCGCTCGCATATTTCCTCGACTTTTAACTTCAGTTCCTCAGGAACTCGCACCCCAATAAACATGTGCCTCACTGTTTAACATTTGTTTTACAATTGAAGTAATGCAACAACTATATATTTTTCTTTCGGTAACACAATTGATAAAACATTAATCTCCGTTTAACATTGGAAATTGGATAGATGTGGGTAGATACATTTAAATCTCATCAATCATGCACACATTGCGAGGTGAAAAACATGGCAAGGATAGTCCTCACCGCCGATGAAACTCTCACAAGCACTTATCGACATATTCCTCTTCTGGACTTCTTGGGGTGCGCCCCTGTGGAGCGTGTGCCTCGGCCGATTTACAAAATTTTGGATACCCAAGTTCCAGACGATAATGGGAAATTAACATTCGCGCCTTACGGATTGAGGAAGGTGGAGGCGGCTCTTTTGCTTCAGGGATTCAAAAGAGACGAGGTTGTTGTAGCTCATCCAAAGCATGTGGAAAAATTCATAGATGAAAAAACATCAATTGTGGGTGTTAATACCATGGATCCCTACGGGCTCGGTCCAGTGACCATGATGTTCACCGAGGGGGGCAGGCTGACATCATACACAAAATTGAAATTCACCTCGCTTATGAGGAGACTCAGAGATTACCGGGAGAAAAAGGGGTATAAATTCAAGATAGAAGTTGGAGGCCCAGGCTCCTGGCAGCTGGAGATGAGAGAAAATATCACAAATGAATTGAAAGTGGACCACGTGATGATCGGAGAGACGGAGCATATAATAGGCGATGTATTTCGCGACATAGAAGCGGGAAACGCGGAAAAGTTCATCCACATAAAATCGTGGCCTAAATTGGAGCAGATTCCGAATATAGTGGCGCCGACATTCAAAGGCATGGTGGAGGTGATGCGCGGATGCGGTCGAGGATGCACATTCTGCGCCCCTAATCTTAGGACTGCAAGATTTTACCCTATTGAAAAAATTTTAGCCGAAATAGAGGTTAATGTGCGCGCGGGGCAGAGAACGGCATGGCTGCACAGCGAGGACATTTTCAATTACATGGTGGAAGACCGAAAGAATTTTTATCCCAATGAAGACGCGGTTATCGGGGTATTTGAAGAGGTCCTCAAGAAAGTGGAATTTGCGAATCCAACCCACGGCACGGCGGCGGGAGGACTCGCAGCTCCAAGAATTTTGAAAAGAGTTGCAGAACTGAACCACGCGAGTATGAACAAATGGGTTGGCATTCAAGTAGGCTTCGAAACCGCATCTCCGGAGTTGATAAAGAAAATTGCAAACAACAAGATGAAACCATTTAGTGCGGATGAATGGCCGTGGGTTCTTCTCAACGGAACTTATGCGTTTAACAAGTTCTTCTGGTTCCCAGCGTACACCAGCATAGTCGGTTTGCCAGGAGAAACAGATGAGGACGAAGTGGATACCGCGAGGTTGATAATCACCATGGAGAAGAAACTCAGGGAAAAATTGGGAGAGCAAGCGCATTTCACCGTAACCCCTCTTGCCTTTGTGCCCATGGCCGCGCTGAAGAACGAAGAGGGATTCAACGTGGAAGAGCAATTAACTCCGGGGAGGGTACTGCACATTTACCACGCATGGAGACATTTAGCTTGGGAAGTGGATCACGGATTGAAGCGAGTGACGAAGGGAAATCCATCCTTTTTGATTTTCTCCCCTCTGGCAAAGATGGGTTCTAAGCTTCTAGTTAAAAGCATTAAAAAATGGGCAATTAAGCACGGCATAGATGTGGATAAACCTTTAGAACCCATGGACTTGAAAATAGAAGAGATAGAGGTGTGAAATTTTTTATTCTCCCTCTCTTTATCCCAATCGATGTTCATAGTCTTTGAAGGAATAGACGGCACGGGAAAGAGCACCATTGCCAGGCGTTTGGCAAAAGAATTAGAAGATGAGGGTTTCGAAGTTTTTCTGACCCAAGAGCCCACAAAAACTTGGATTGGCAAGGACGTTCGAAGAGCGATTGAGGAGGAAAAGAACGGTTACACGCAGGCACTTCTATTCTTCGCAGACCGAGCGGAGCATGTGAAAGAAATAGAGCGGAAAAAAGAAAAAATCGTGCTCTGTGACCGCTATGTTTATTCCACATTTGCGTATCAGGGTGCGCAATTGGAGAAGGAGACGGGCATAGAAAACGCACTGCAATGGTTAGAGAGGGTTTACGAGCCCATGCGCCTCGATCCAGATTTGGTTTTTCTCATAACCGTTGACCCTGAGAAGGGTATAAAGAGAATATACGGGCGCGAGAAAAAGGAGAAATTTGAAAGGGTGGAGTTCTTAAAGAGGGTTCAAGAGATATACATGCTCATCGCTGAGCGATATCATTTTGATGTGATAGACGGTAACAGAGAATTAGAAGAAATTTACGAAGAGATACGGAAAAAAGTTGAGAAAAAGATAAAAGGGGAAAACCCTTAAATCATCGTTGCAATTTCGCCCTGTGGATTACTTCTCAGAATTAGAAGAGCTTTTTCGAAACGGAAAGATAAGAAGCAAGGAAGACTTAGAGAAGTGGAAAAACCGCCTGGCAAAGAAATACAAAATGAAGATGCCTCGGAACTCTGAGATTCTCAGGAATCTTCCTGAGGATATAGTGAAAAAATATCAACATATTTTAGTAAAGAAACCATCTCGGACGCTTAGCGGCGTGGCCATCGTGGCCATTATGACCTCCCCATTTCCCTGTCCCCACGGCAAATGCATTTACTGCCCAGGAGGACCCGAAAAGGGCACAGCTCAAAGTTACACGGGCCACGAGCCAGCGGCACTCAGGGCGGCGCAGTACAATTTTGATCCCTACGAACAGACGAAAGCGAGGATAGAGCAGCTCACCGTGATTGGACATAGCACCGATAAAATCGATCTCATAATAATGGGCGGCACCTTCACCGCAAGACCGCAAAAATACCAAGAATGGTTCGTTAAACGGGCGTTCGATGCCATGAATGGTGTGGAATCTAAAACCCTGTGGGAAGCGCAGTTGATAAACGAAGACGCGAAGAATCGCTGCATCGGGCTCACGGTTGAAACTCGCCCGGACTGGTTCATGGAGAAGGAAATAGATTTCGCTTTGAAATTAGGGGCTACCCGAGTAGAATTGGGAATTCAAACCGTGTACGATGAAATTTTAGAATTTGTGAAAAGAGGGCATACAATAAAGGAGAGCATAATTTCCACGCGCTTAGCGAAGGATGCGGGGTTCAAGATAAATTATCACATGATGCCCGGACTGCCGGGAAGTTCCATTGAGAAGGATTTCTTAGCGTTCAAGGAAATTTTCGAAAATCCGGATTTTAGGCCAGATATGCTGAAGATTTATCCGACCCTCGTGGTCAAAGGCACCGAACTCTACGAGATGTGGAAGCGCGGGGAATATGAGCCGTACTCTATAGAAGAGATGGTAGAATTGCTAATTCGAGTGATAAGCATAGTTCCCCCGTGGGTGAGGATACAGAGAATACAGAGAGACATTCCTGCGAAGTTCATCGAAGCGGGAGTGAAGAAAGGAGATCTAAGGGCCATAGTTCTGAGAGAAATGGAGAGAAGGGGAATAAGGTGCCCGGACATTCGGTGCAGGGAAGTTGGAAGAAAAGGCGGTGAGAATTTTAAGCTCGTGAGAAGAGATTACGACGCCTCGCGGGGAAAAGAGGTATTCCTCTCATTCGAAGATGAAAATGAAGATGCGATTGCCGCATTTTTGAGATTGAGAAAACCAAGCGAGCATGCGCATCGCCCGGAAATGAGAAACGCGGCGATAGTGAGAGAATTGAAAGTCTTCGGCAAGGAGGTGCCCGTGGGAATTCGTGAAGATAAGGCGTGGCAGCACAGAGGATTCGGAAAAGAGCTAATGAAAGAAGCGGAGAACATAGCTAAGGAGTGGGGCGCGGAGAGGGTGGTAGTTATAAGCGGCATTGGTGTAAGAAACTATTATCGAAAATTAGGATACGAAAGGTTAGGGCCGTACATGGCGAAGAAAATCTCATGACATGAGAAAAACTCCGATAGAAATAAATATGTGCGGCCATTTAAAATCCCATTATGAAGGAGGTAAGAAAATTGACAATCGACAAAATAATGACGGATACGGTTATAGGCGTGGACCCCGAGAAAACTGTGGACCACATAAGAAAGCTCATGATCGAGTACGCCATAAGTCAGGTACCTGTCATAGAGAATGGAAAACCCATAGGAATGGTTTCCGAGGAGGAGATAGTTAAAGCGTACAAAAAATATGGAAAAAATACGAAAAACCTACCTGCCCGAGAAATAATGAGGGAGCCCCCGCAAACGGTGAGTATCAACGATAAAATAGAAAAAATAGTGGACTTGCTACACGAAAATCCGGTGCTGCTGGTAACAGAAGGGGAAGAAATCAAGGGAATAATCACCCGGGCCGACATAGTTTACTGGACACTGGACATGTGAATTGGCATGAAAATGATTGAGAAGAACAGACTCTTCGGCTCTATTTTCGGAGTTGCCGTTGGAGACGCATTAGGCGTTCCAGTTGAATTTTCAGAGCGAGAGGATTTGAGAAAAAATCCCGTGAAGGGAATGAGGGGTTTTGGAGCGCACAATCAACCCCCGGGCACATAGTCCGACGATACCTCGCTCACCCTCTGTCTGATAGATTCTCTTTGCAATGGATATGATTTGGAAGACATAGCTAACAAATTTCTGAAATGGTACAACGAAGGTCTGTGGACACCTCACGGAGAAGCATTCGATATCGGAGGAACAACGTTGGACGCCATGGAGAACCTGAGCATTGGCATATCGCCCAGAGAATCGGGAGGAAAAGACGAGTATGACAATGGCAACGGCTCGCTGATGCGCATTGCCCCACTCATTTTTTACACGTATCCCATGGATTTGGAAGAGCGATTCAAAATAGTTCACGAAGTTTCTTCCATAACTCATGCTCACCCTCGAGCACTAATTGGGTGCGACTATTACGTGCAGTACGGAATAGAGCTATTGAACGGAAAAAGCAAAGAGGAGGCGTATTTTCACACGAATAAGATAATTAAAAAATTCTTCGAAGACAAACCAGAATTCAGAGAGGAGTTGAAGTATTATCACAGGATATTGGAAGGTAAAGTATGGGATCTCGAAGAGGAAGAAATAATCTCGCATGGGTACGTGGTTTACACGTTGGAAGGTGCCCTCTGGAGTTTCATAAACGAGGATAATTTCAGAGATGCCGTTCTCAGGGCCGTGAATTTGGGGCATGACACCGACACCTTCGGCGCGGTGACCGGTGGGCTCGCGGGATTGTATTACGGGTACGAGAGCATACCGGAAGAATGGTTAAACAAGCTGGCGAAAAAAGATGATATAGAAAATTTACTCGAAAAATTCTATCGCTTTCTAACGAAATAGAGCGTCACGAGTACAATGAGTATAAACGGGAGGAAAAAGTTCAATTCTGGGATGGGGTGAGATGATTCCACAAGGGGATAAGGGTCATGCGAGCCGGAGTCTCCCTCTAAAATATATGGATTGTCCACGATTCCATCCCCATCGTCGTCTGGAGATGTCCAGTCAGACCAGTAATTGCCGTGACCGTTATAATACCACTGATTTCCAGATCCGTTGTTCACCCCTTGCACATGGGAGAAATCATAGGTGTCCGTGGCCCCGTTGTTTCCAACCAGAGAATTGTTGTACACTAATACGTTATCGCTAGAATGCACATCTATCCCGTAATTAATGGAGTTGAATATGCTGTTATTCACAACCGTCGTGTAATCGGAAGATGAATACACTCTGATGCCCTCATCCATGGAATCACGTATTGTGTTGTTTTCCACACGATTACTTCCGAGAGAAGAACACACATACACGCCGTAATCTCTTGTGGTTGTAATGGTATTTCTCGATATGAAATTGCCCGTGCAGGCGCCGTTATTACCATTTATGTAAACTCCCGTTGCAGGGCCGTCGATTGTGTTGTATCAAACCTCGTTGTTATTGGAGTTATAAGCTATCGTAATCGCCGTGCCAACATGAACCCCCCGTAATGAAACTCATTGATAGAGACTATGGTCGTCGAAGCATAAAAATATAGATAAACGCCGTTTGTAACGTTGTAAAACTGGTTGTATTCCACATGATTGCTGCTGGAGTGAGCAGTCACGTATATCCCGTACTGCCCATCCGTGATGTTGCATCCATAAACCTCCCCATTTTTAACGTTGTAAAGCTCCACTATTCCCCTGTGATAGCCATCGTTAGAATAGGAAAAATTGTAGAAATGGGAGAATTTTACTATGAAATACCTCGTTGTGTTTCCAATATAGAGTGCAGTTGTTCCATTACCATCTATCTCGTAATTCTGAATGATGTACGGAGAGCCCCATGTTCCGCCTCCGCTCCATCCCTCATCCTGCGCCATCTGATCAAATTCATAGCCGCTGTTGATTCTAATTGGCTCGTGAGAGAGGTATGCCCTCTCCTCCTGAAAATACTCCCCAGTGAATGGTGAGCAAAAAAGCACCGCAAAGGTCACAAAGAGCCAGCCCCATATTTTCTCATGTGTGAACAGGAGATCTACCAATATAAAATTTTTACAAAGATAATCAAAAAATAAAAAAATTATTTTATAAACTTTTCCAGAGCTTTGCGAAGCGCTTCGTGATCCTCCGCATACTCTTCGAGCGGTATTCCCTGCATCTTCGCTTCGAGGGCTTCGCGCATGGCCCTCGCTCCGGCTCGAGTACCATCGGGATGTCCGTGCACTCCGCCTCCAGCCTGAATCACTATGTCCTTGCCCAATATGTCCACCACCGCGGGCACGTGGCCCGGATGCAATCCTCCCGACGCCACCGCCAGAACGGGCTTTATGTCATACCATTTTTGTTCAAATCTGCTTTCATTGGAGGGTACATCCTCGAGTTGAATCTCTTCCCTTATTCCGCTCACTTCCTTCGCGCTTCCCTCCATCTTTCCAACTGCAGTGCCGATGTGGAGATTATCCACACCCAACAGGCGATAAACCTTCGCAAGGGTAAGCATGGTTATTCCGTGCCTTGGATTTCTCGTTATGGCCGCGTGCATTGCGCGGTGCGCGTGAATCCCCATTGGAAAGCCTTCCTCGCGATAGCCCTGCACGGCGGAAAATCCGGAGATGAACACGTCGATCATTACGAATTCATTCCCCGCATCTTGCACAAGCTCGGCGCGCTTTATCATCTCTGGATACGGCGCGGTTATGTTCACTAAGTAAATTTTCTTCTCTCCGGTTTCCTCTTCCGCAAGGTCCTTTTTCTCAAGTGTGAGAGATAATCGATCTTCGAATCGATTGAAATCCTGCGACGCTAAGTTCTCATCGTCCTTAACGATATCCAATCCGCCAACCCATGCTTCATACGCAACCTCGGCGTGCATCTTCGCAGGTAACCCGATTTTCGGCTTAATTATCGTTCCAAGGAATGGCCTATCGTAGACCTTTGTCATTTCCCTCACACCCGGAACTCCGTACCTCGGGCCGGGGTATTCTTCAATTAGTTCTTTTGGAAATCGTATGTCGAGAACGCGTAGATTCTCAACGCTCTTCATCCCGAAAACGTTTCCGGCGACGCTTGCAAGTATCGCAGGCATGTTTTTCACTTCGAAAAGATCAAGAGGATATGCGATTTTCACATATTTCTTCTCTTCGTCAATTTCGTAAACTCTCGCACGGAGCTTTTCCCAGATCTCCGGAAGGAGCGTTTTCAGGTCTGTCCAAGTGCCTATGGACGATTCCTCGGCAATTCTATCGGCGACGTATTTCATATCCTTCCCCGCGGGTGGCTCCGCGTAGAACCACACAAGTAAATCGCTATCTTTCGGTTCGTAATCAAGCTGTATGTAAGTCATAAATTTGGATATGTGGGTTTAATATTAAAATTGTTCGCCACGAATTTGTGTAAATAGACGATAAGTTTTTATCTTATGAAGAGTGAATATCCCCTAAGGATGCCCGAAAAAGAAGAAGCTAAAATTTACATCGAAGAGATGAAAAAGCGCGGTGTTCATCTATACAAAGTAGCGGATATGAGTCCAGATGAGCTCATGGAGTACATGGAAATATCCAAAGAATTGGCGAAGGATATCGTTGAACTTGCTAGGGAAGAAGTTGGAGAAAGAATGGAGAAAAAGAAGAGCAAGGGAAACAAGCTCAGAATGCTCCCCCACGTGGGCGCCAAGAGATCAGAGATCCTGCACGAGAAAGGGATAACCGTTGAGAAAATCGCTGGCATGAAGCCCGATGAGCTAATGGCATTGGTTCCATATCTGAAAAGGAGAGAAGCGGAAGACATAATCATAGCCGCTGAGCTTAGTATGGAAAAAGCTCTGGAGAAGAAGAAAATTTTCAAAAGCGAGCTTCTAAATTTGCCGTACATCGGGGTCACTCGGGCTTACGAGCTACACATAAGAGGAATAGATGTTAAAAAACTGGCAAACATGAAGCCCGATGATCTTCTAAAAATTCTTCCGGACTTAGAGAGAAAGCAGGCCGAGAAAATAATAATGGCCGCAGAAATCGAAATCGAGAAAAAGGTGGAGAAGGAGAAATACAGAAAGAAAATAGATGTGAGAATGAGAAGGGGCCTCGTGAACGGCAATAGCTTAGTCAATGGAAGGGGTGTTGTAAACGGGTTATCGAACAAGTTTGAAAGAAAAAATCCCACTAAAATTCATGTTTTCCCGGTTCTTCTTATAATTGCAGCGATAATCTTAGCGGCAATTTTACCCATCGTGTATTTAACTCCAGCAAATTCCATTGTGATAGATGGAAACTTCAGCGATTGGAAAAATGTTAGAGGAGTCTATGACCCATTGGGCGTCAAGGACGGACCTCTTCTCGCTGCGAAAAGCACCCATGTGGGAGGAAATCTATACGTTTACGTTCAATCTGAAAGCAAATTATTCTCAACGCCGGAGGGAGTTTACATTTTCGTGGACAGCGATGATAACTCGAGCACCGGTTACTCCGTTGGGAATTTAGGTGCAGATTACATGGTATCCCTGAAGGGCTGGGACGGAGAGGTGAAGAGAGGCGAGTTGTATCGCTATATATCATTCGCGAACGATAACTGGAGCGCCTTTGCCCCGTATATGAATGTGAAATACGCACTGAAAGATAACCAACTGGAGCTCTCGTTCCCCCTAAATTCTTCGAATCCCGGTATATTAGCATATCTAAAAGACAATCACGAGGAAGATTCTTCGGATATTCCTCTTTTTCCCCGCAGCAACTCCGCATTCGTGCTTGTAGAAAATACAGAGAGTGAGAAGAATTTCGTGGAGAAAATCGACGTGTACACGTCGGGAAGAATGAATATCAATCTGAGCTTTGTTCCATTCGGAGACTTCTCGAATATCACATACAGAATTGAAATTTACAAAAACTCATCGGGAAATTTCAAGCAAGTGGGCAATTCCTCACTTATAAGCGAGGTAAGGAGTCACGAGACATTCTATCTTATGATCAACGCCACTGGCACCGGCACAATAGGATTCAAGGCAAAAAGCAACGAGAAAAATGTGAGAATAGTAAACAGGGTAGAGAGCATTCGGCTTGGAAATATTTCCATGGGTGTAGACAGCAATTTCGACGAATGGAAAAAAATTGAAGGTGAGGAGGACCCGGAGGGAGATGTACACACAAATGAAAATTACACCCACGAGAATATCGATTTGACCGAAATAAAAAGATTGGGAAGCGAATTTTACGTGAGAACCGCCGCGCCCATTTTGGCGGGAGATTGCATCCCCGAGGTAATAATGAAACCAGTGGTGGATTCGGACCACGACACCGTTCCCGATAACGAGGATTCCTACCCGCACGATTTCAACAACGATGGCATACCGGACAATGAAAGTTATGTAGTGGTAAATGGAGAGAAATTGCCGGATGTTGATGGCGATGGTATAGCAGATTATCCTTATGGCGAGGATATGTGGCTCAACACCACAATCCCCGATAATTTTCCTAAACCCTATGCGGGGAAAGAGGTTCACGTGTACATTGGGCCAATTCCCGAAGAAATCATAACGGGCAACGACACGTTTTTTATTTACATATCCTCCCAGAAGGGTTCGTACCATGCTCCTTTTCTGCCCTTCAAATCGGATTACATGGTAAAAATATCAGGGATGGGTTTTCGGGCAAGCTCTTATCTTTTCAGGTACGAGGGCGGAAAATGGCAAAAAATCAAAAGGGTAAAAATTGCATTCTCCGGAACGCAATTGGAGGGAAATTCATTAATTAGCGGGAAAATATTCGTTCTCTCTCGAGACTGGCTTGGGCAGTACGATGTGGAAGAGTGGAAAGATAAAGGCAAGGTAACCATAATGAAAATAGGCATATCCTCCGGAGATATCAAAGCAGGTGGAGAGGATGCAAAGTACGAGAATACCACTCTTTACTGGAACGGAACCATGAGCTTCGGCAATCTAACCCTCATAAACTGCACGGTGATAGTGAACGGAACCCTCGATTTGGAGCTCTCTGGCTCGTTTTATATGGATTCTAAGAGCATTATAAATGCAAACGGGACAGGATATGATGGAGGGGTAGGAGGG
>JALWEL010000240.1:1462-2036 GCA_027014065.1 DHVE2 group archaeon | reverse complement strand
TTCAGATACCTCTGGTAATCCTCCTCTACCTTGGCACTAAGAGCGGCGTAATTTTGCTGGAGTTTATACGAATCCTCATTGAGCTTTTTAAGTAAATCCTCCAGATCTTTTTTTCGTGCTTCCAATTTTTCAATTATCTTTTCTATGGGTAATTGAGTGAATATGTCGTTCCCTATGCTTATGAGACCTTTTTTTTGTGAGACGTGAACAGATACGAGTACACCGGCACCTATTGGCACCAACAACTCTTCCTCTGTTACATCCTTGTACCCTTGGAGAGTTTCTATTGCTCTCTCATGCTCCTGTATTGAAAGTTGCAGAGCGTCCATCTGTTTCTGCAAATTCTCTATTTGAGCCTTGAGAACCTCTAAAGTCGCTATGCCCCTCTCTATGTTTTCCTCCTCTTCATTCATTTTCATCCCTCATATAATATTTCACTACCGGATCGTTCGATTCTTCGGGATTAATTTCCTTTGTTTCCTCGATCCTTATAAGTCTCCTCTTTATGCCGTACTTGCTGCCCAGAAGCGAGTAAGCTTTCTCCACGGCTTCTTCTTCACTATCGGCTACCACA
>JALWEL010000240.1:0-1452 GCA_027014065.1 DHVE2 group archaeon | reverse complement strand
TTTACCTGCGACTCTGAACGCTTTCATTTTCATCACCTTTGCGAGAATGGAAACAACGATTTAATAATTTTTATCTTTCCGGCAATTTCGGATTAAAATATAAGTAGTGAAAGTGTTTATCGAGTCGATGATAATCGATATTGTGTTCCTCTCAATCGTAACAGCATTCACTCTTATCTCTTTTAAAAAGAATTCTGTGATTTATCTTTCCATGGGTCTCACGCTAATTTATTTTATTGAAATCTATCTGTATTACCTTTACCCCCTGCAGTTTTACGATTTTCTGATCTCATACAGCGCCAAATACCCGCCTGACATAGGAATCCTAACCGCAATATACATTCACAGCATAAATCCCGCACACGTATTTTTCAACATACTGATATTCTTCCTTGCCGGATATCCATTCGAAAGAAAGGTGGGAAGTTTTATTTTCACTCTTATCTTCTTAGTTTCCGGAATTGTAGCTAACCTGCTATATTCTCTGTTTCTGCATCTTTCGGGAGTAACCTCGTATTTGATAGGAGCATCGGGAGCGATATTTGGAATCATGGGCGCGTTCATAATCATGTACCCGGATGATGAAATAACCATGTTCTTAGGGCCCATACTCATGCCACGGGTTAAGGTAAAATACGCGCTTATAAGCTTCATCATATTCGAGTTTGCCCTCACGTTGCTGTGGGTAAATGACAATATCGCTCACGGAGCCCACGTGATAGGTGTGGTAACTGGTGCGATAATGGGTTATTACCTTCGTGGGAGAAAGATTCAGTTGGGTGGCATACCGAAAATCAACGGGGATGTGTTTGAGGAATTAGCCACGGATGAGAGATTAAAGAGTATATACTCTCGTGTAAGGGAAGAAAAAGATGTCATCGTGCAGAGAGCATGGATTGAAAGATTTTTCATAGAGAAATTCGGTGAAGCAAAAATTGAAGGGAAATACGTGAGAGTAAAGAATAAAAGATACCGGGTTTACAGGTGATAGTATGAAAATTGACGGCTCATTCGGAGAAGGCGGCGGGCAGATTCTTCGAACATCCCTATCGCTATCGTGCATCACGGGAGAAGAAGTGGAAATAATCAACATAAGAAAAGGCAGAAAAAATCCGGGATTGAGGACACAGCATCTTAAAGGGGTTCTTCTTCTAAGGGACATGTGCAACGCAAAGGTAGAAGGCGCAAGAATAGGATCCACGGAAATCAAATTCACACCGGGACGAATTAGAGGCGGCTTGTACAGGGTGGATATAGGCACAGCGGGAAGCATCACCCTTATTCTCCAGATATCACTTCTCCCATCGATTTTTGGGGATAAACACACGATTTTAAAGATAAGCGGGGGAACGGATGTACCATTTGCACCCCCCATCGATTATTACAGATTTGTTCTCGTTCCATTTCTGAAAAAAATGGGTGCTGATCTGAAAATCAGAGTGATGGAAAGGG
>JALWEL010000239.1 GCA_027014065.1 DHVE2 group archaeon | reverse complement strand
GGGTGGTGTTTATCCACAGCCCGCTCAGATTTTTCGCATCTTTAACGAACTCCGGATCTAACCTGACCTTCTCAATCTGCACATGCTCCCCCCTAACCATCTGCACAGGCATCAGTAACAGCACTATGGCCAATATGGAGATTAGGATTTTTCCCATCTTCATTATATTCCCTCCTTTATGTTTGATGGGGATGGATAGGTTTTCAATATTAAAACATTTTGATTAGGAGAAGGGGTAAGATGCAACAATAATGAATCAACTCTTACTTTTATGAGAAAAACTTAAAATCGTATTGTGCGATTATTAACAGTTGGCGCATATATACAAGAGCTACAAGGTTTATCGGGTGATAGTGCTCAATATGTTAGCCCACGCGCTCAACGTAAATATTTTTCAAAAGGGGATAGAAGATAAGCTGGATTCAATTGTGGAGAATGCGAAATACGAGATAACGAAATCTGAGATAAGACATGAGATTAGGAGTAATCACAAGATGACCGAAAAAGTTCTAAGAGAGCTGGAAGAGGAGGGGCTGGTGAGAATCGAAAAAGAAGGAAAAAAGACGCTGGTGAGAATCACGAAAAAGGGAGTGCTTCATTTGATTCAGTGGAACCGCTTCTACATGGAGCTTTACAGAGAGCAGATAAAGGACCATTATCGCTACGTTGGCCTCCCAGAATGGTTCAGGGAAGGAGGTCAGGCCTAGGCCCTATGAAGGGAATGAAATCGTAAGTGCCGTCTTCCATTTCCATAACTATTTGAACGGGAATCTCGGAGTTTACCGCGTAATTGTACAGCTCCTCATCCACGTTCTTCGCTATGAGCACAATTCTTCCGATTTCTAACTTTTTCTTCTCAGAGTTTTCCTTAGCAACTTCCGTTATTTTTTTCACATCGTCCAAAGTGGGAGAATCCAATTTTTTGAGGTAAAATGAATAGCTCTTCACTCCCCTTATTTTTCCAAACGCTTTGCCTTTGATTTCAGCATACACATCGAAATTAACTCCGGAGATTTCGTAATTTTTCATTATTTTTCCTTTTCTCTCCTCTATTCTCTTTCGAAATTGGAAGCTCTGATCGAGATAATTCAAGAACCTATCCACTTCGTCATTTCCCTCGGGTATTTTCAGTTCCATATTCTGTAAGTATTCGTAAACCTGATACCTGCTCACCACCGTCGCCAGCTTCTCTCGAATATCAACGAGATAAATCATCACCACGATGACCACTGCTATGAGAAGCATGTAAGAAAGGATATCAAATATGTTTAGGTCTATCACTGCGAATGCCCAGAGAAGGAGGGCGATAAAAAGCCAGAAGAGGAGGAGATAAAAAGAGCGAAGAATTCTTTTGTTCATCTTCGCCGAAGATTTTGCCAAGTCTTCTAAGGATGAAAATAGAACCGAAATCGCATCTTCTCCTGAGCGTGAACCCATGATTACGAATTTTCATACACATATTTAAAAATATGGGAAACTCGGCGTGAGTAACTTTTATATAGAAGAACTAACTTACACGCATTGTGTCAGGGAAAAAAGAGGAAAAAAATGAGGAAAAATCCGAAGAAATAGAGAAGATAATGAAGGAGAGAGACGAGTACAAAGACAAGTATCTCCGCAAGCTCGCGGAGATGGACAACTACCGGAAGATGATGGAAAGGGAAAAGGAAATGGAATTGGAAAGGTGCAGGGGAGAAATAATAAAGGAATTTTTGGATCCATACGAATCCCTTCGCAAGGCCGTTGATTCTCTGCCCGACGAGGATAAAGAGGGAATCGAGTTAATCCTGAAGCAGATGGAGAAGGTGATGAAGAATTTCGGGTTGAGGGAAATAAAAGCTAAGGGTGAGAAATTTGATCCCATGCTCCACGAAGCGATTGGCGTGGTGGATGGCGAGGAGGATGATGTGATCGTTGAGGAGTATCAGAAGGGCTACATGTTAGGAGATACGGTATTGAGGCACTCTAAAGTTTTGGTTTCTAAAAAGGAGGTGAAAGAAGATGAGTGAGAAAATAATAGGAATAGATTTAGGAACGAGCAACTCGGCCG
>JALWEL010000238.1 GCA_027014065.1 DHVE2 group archaeon | reverse complement strand
ATTTGAAATGAAAAGTTGGGCAATACTAATAGTGATGCTTCTCTTGATGGGAGGCTTGGCGGCTATGGCGCACGGCTCTTCGGTGAGGGCTGGAGAGACGATTGCTACGGATAAATCAGTGTACGTTGTTGGAGAAATTATGAACGTGGTTGTGCATGGGGAAAATACCACAGATTATGATATTCTGGTTGATGGACACTGGATAGATACCATACAAACAAACGCCACTGGCTATTACTCCGGGAATTATTCTGTGGATTCTTATAATAATTTAAATCCGGGTGTGCACAAGATTCAGCTGGAGCTTTCTTATTCCAGCGGTGTGATTGCGAGCACACGGGTAGTGGTTAGGAAGGGACTGACCCTTTGGAACAGCGAATACACGCATACAAACGTATATCTCGACGGAGAGAAGATGTGGGTTAAATTGGAGGGAGAGAACAACAAAACGTATTTCTTGAATATAACCAATATGACTGGTCACGTAGCCTATCCCTCCAACGGCGGATACATATCTGTTACGACCAATAACACTGGAATTGCGGTTTTCAACATCACCTTGAACATCGGAGATGACGACTACGTTTTGAATCTTTACAACGGAAGCAAGTTCATTCAGGACAGGTACTTCGAAGTGAGGAGCGTAAGCGTCTCTGTGAGCTTAGATAAGGGGAGCTACGGGGTCTATTTGATGTCTGAAAAACTTCATGTGTACGTCTCAGTTTACTGGATGAAGACCCATACTCTTCTTAGCGGCGCCCATTATAAGTGGTGGATTGTGGATGCGGCTAATTCATCCATGTCCTTTGGGCCGTATCCAGCGGATAAGCCTGAATTCACCACCGAGCAGCTTACTTTTTATACGATGGGGAATAATCCGAATATTCACATAATGCCCAATCGCGAGTATCTTTTGAAGGTTGAATATGATAATACAAACAACACGGGGAGACACTACGATGTATCCTATGTTCACTTCTACACCGGCCACCTTTGGGCAAGCGTGGGTGTTAATGCCATTGATGGCTCTCTCTCCCCGGGCAAGAGAGCTATGATCACATTGGACACATTTGCCAGGTATGGAACTTCGATGACCACTTCCGCGCTGGGAAACGTGAAAGTTGATTACATCAATATAACTATAACGAAGCACTGGCAGATTCTTTGGACTCAAAACTACACTAATTACGGGTACACAGATATAGGCGGGAGTCTCCATATGATATGGAATATACCCAACGTGGAAACGGGATCTAAGATAAGCATTAAAGCTGGAGTTAGCATCAACAACGAGCATTACATGGCCTCTGACGAAGAATGGATATATCCCTATGTGAAATTGTCCATATCTACGGACAAAGATTTCTACCTTGCGGGAGAAACGATGAACGTTAACATCAAATCCTACTCCCCCGCGGGAGTGGAATTGTTGGGATACGACGTCTGGATATACAACTCCGACCACCTATTCTATTATACCACTACAACCAATAACGACGTTCAGTACACCATCCCAACCAACTACTCAGGGAGTTTGAGCATAAATGTTTTGGCACATTTCTCGAATGGAGACGAGATGGCTGCAAGCAAAAATGTGAATGTTTATTACGGATACATATATCTAAGCGCATCGCAGGACTATTACTTCAAAGCTGGAGATCAAATCGTAATTTACTCGGAGTTCAGAAGCCAAGTGATGCATCCCACAACTTTGCTCTACAAGATAATAGACGACAAGGGGAACATAGTGATGGAGATGAACGCATCGCTCAATCAATTCACATTCACTGTGCCAAATGCTCAATCCACCTATTATACTATAATGGTTGAGGCGATCGATGGAAACTATTACGCCAGCAATACACTGACAATATCCAAGTTCAAGGGCTACTTCCTCTCAACTCACATAGTAACGAAATCCAAGTACCAGAGTATGGTCTACGAGCCCGGGCAGACCATAAAGATTGCATATAGCATAACAAAATATGGAGACTTTGATCCCCATGTTATAGTGCTTCACTGGGGAATATTCAACACCAACTACCACTGGGAAAAGGTGATAACGGAGAACGAGTTCAACGGTGTGATTTCTATAACAATTCCCAAAGATTTGAAAGGAGGCTATGTGATTGATGTTTGGGTCACCGACAGCGAGAACATGGGGAGTACATGGAATCTTCTGACAATCGACGTGGAGCAAGGCTCATGGAGCATGCAGGACATTGCGGGAATGCCCATGCTCTCCTTCATCAACCTTATTCTGGTGATAGCGGCTATAATCATTGGCGTACTCGCTCTCTTGATGCTTCGCAAGAAGGGTGAGTCTGCAACGATAATCCCCGCCGCGAAAACCACGAAGAAGAAGGGAGCACCAAAGCCATACTCTCCTGAGGGAGAGGAAGAAACAAAAGAGCAGCCAGAAGCGAGTGCTTCCGAGGAAGATGAAGAAGAATTGGGAAAGATATAAAACACAAGGGTTATATACCTTCTCTTTTTTTCGCTTTTTGGGTGTGATTTGAAATGGAAACAGTTAAGGACATAATGACCCCTGATCCAATTACCATTGTTGCTCCAGCTACGAGAAGGGATGTCTTGAGGACTCTGGTGAAAAATAACATCACAGGAATGCCCGTTGTGGACAAGGAGAACAAACTCTTAGGCATAGTTTCGAGGAGAGACATATTCGAAAATCCAGACGAGGAGCAACTTGCTTTGCTGATGCGTACTGACGTTCCCGTTGTGAAAGAGGGAGATAGTATCGAGTATGCAGCCAGCGTGATGGTGCGATACAATAGAAGGCATCTGGTGGTTGTGGATGATGAGAACCATGTGATAGGCGTTATTACCCCGCAGGATTTTCTATCTGTGATAATAAAGAGGAGAATAAGCATTCCCGTAGAGGAGGTGGTAACCAAGCCCTGCTTCCCAATTCACAAATGCACCCCTCTGCCTGTTGTTTTCCGTGCAATGACTCTCACCTCTCTCACTGCTTTTCCCGTCCTCAACGATGAAGGGAATCTTATCGGCATAGTCACCGATCGTGATCTGTTCGAGAAGGTGGAAATCGACAGAAATGTGGCCATGTCTGAGTTGGGATTAGGAGATGATGAGGACGAGTGGAACTGGGAAGGGCTCCGCAACGTCATGAAGCTCTTCTACATGGTGGAGAAGGTGAATCTTCCAAATATACCCGTGGAGGAGGTTATGATCAAAAACCCTACAACCATATTCTCCAAGAGTCCCGTGTGGGAAGCGGCGAAAATCATGAAGAAAAACAACTTCTCGCAGCTTCCTGTGCGCGACCTTCACGACAATCTGAAAGCCATGGTGTTTGACAGCGATTTGGTGACATCGCTGGTGGGTGTGGAGGAATGAGGGAGATTAGAGCGAAGCTCAACGACATTGCAAAGAGAAGGGGCATATTCTGGAATTCCTACGACATATACGGCGGCGTAGGCGGCTTCTACGACTACGGGCCAGTGGGCTCGCTTATGAAGAAAAATCTTCTGGATATCTGGTTGGAAGAATTCGTTTACAAAGACGGCCTTTTTCTTATAGATGCTCCAGCGATTGGCCCGGAAATAGTTTATCGTGCCTCTGGCCATCTGGAAAAATTCACCGATTACATGGTTCGCTGCAAATCATGCGGCCATGCCTTTCGCACCGATGAACTCATAAAGGATTACGTTGAATTTCCAGACGCATTGGGTCCGGAAGAAATTGAGAAGGTCATAAGGGATCATGGTATCGTATGTCCTGATTGCGGAGGAGAATTGGGCGAGGTGGAGGAGTTTCACCTGATGTTCTCTACGCGCATAGGTCTCGACAAAATCGGATTTCTCAGGCCCGAGACCGCTCAGGGCATTTTCGTGAATTTCCCCACGCTTTACCGCATAAATCGGGAGAAGCTCCCAATGGGCGTGGCGCAGATTGGAAGAGGGTACCGCAACGAGATTTCCCCGAGGCAGGGCGTGATAAGGCAGAGAGAGTTTCAGATGGCCGAAATAGAGCTATTTGTGGATCCAGAGGATAAATTCAACGAGGACATGATTGAAGATTACCCACTTCCCCTTTTGACCATGAACGGAGAGAATATAAAAATAAGCGCTAAAGAAGCCTACAAATCCGGGCTGGTGGACGGCTACATTCTCTATTACATGGTAAAGATAATGAAGTTCATGGAGAGAATCGGCGTGGATACCTCGAAGGTTCGATTCAGGCAGCATCATCGCGAAGAGTTGGCGCATTATTCCAAGGACACGTGGGACTGCGAAGTTCTAATATCTCGAGGATGGGTTGAAGTTTTAGGCATATCGTACAGGGGAGCTTACGACTTGGAGCATCACATGAGGTACTCGGGCGTGGACATGCGCGCATTCAGAAAATTCAAAGAACCGAAGAAAGTGAGGAGATCAAGGGTTATCCCCCGCATGGAGATTCTAGGCCCCATGTTCAAGGGAAACGCCATGAAAATCGCGCAGCAGATGGAAGAAATGGAAATTGAGGGAGAAAAGAAGGAACTGAAAATAGAGGTGAATGGAAAAACATACGAGGTGCCCTCGGAAGCTTACGATGTGGTTGACGAAGAAGTGACCTTAGCGGGTGAGCGTTTCATCCCACATGTGGTGGAGCCCTCTTTCGGCATTGACCGCATTCTCTACTCAATTTTAGAGCATTCTTTCTACGAGAGGGAAGATTCAGGTTACAAGGTTCTCAGAATCAAGCCGGAGATAGCTGCCATAAAGGCTGGCGTATTTCCCCTGATGGCCAAGGACGGAATGGACTCGAAGGCGAGGGAGATAATGAAGACCCTACGAGAAAGAGGAATAAACGCGTACTACGATGAATCCGGCTCCATAGGGAGAAGATACGCGAGGGCCGACGAAATCGGCGTGCCCTTCTGTATAACCATCGACTATCAAACGCTCAAAGATTCCACCGTCACAATACGGGAAAGGGACAGCACCGAGCAGAAGAGGATAAGCATCACCGAGCTTCCAGATATGCTGGACTCTCTGATAAAAGGAAAATTGGAATTCTCCGAGATCTAAAATGACATGCGAGAAATACGTGGGGGATCTCGAGGAAAATCTGAAAAAAATACCATGCTACGAAAACTCTTCTTTATCTTTTTCCGGAGGGCTGGATAGCTCGATCATAGCTTTCTTAATGAGGGATTGCGAACCTCAATTGTACGCGATAGGTTTCGAGGACAGCAGGGATTTGAAAAACGCAAATGAAATCTCCTCGGTTTTGGGATTGAAATTGAACACCATATTAATCGAGGATGAGGATGTTTTGAACGCCATAAAGATACTGAAAGATATAGGAGAAATGAGCGCCATGGAGATTGCCTTCGAGATGCCCCTGCTAATAGTGTCCATGCATGCTACTTCGAGAAGAATTTACACCGGACAGGGCGCGGACGAGCTCTTCGGCGGGTACGCCAAGTACCTTCAGAATCCTGAATTAATGCACGGAGATGTGGAGAAATTGCTCAAAATCACGCTCCCGCGGGAGAGAAAAATCACCGCTAAATACGAGAAAGAGCTTATTACTCCCTATCTGTCCGAGGATATAATCGCTCTCGCTTCCGAGATTCCCAAAGAGTGCAAGATTAAAAACGGAGTTAGAAAATGGGTATTGCGGGAAGCAGCTCGAAGATTAGGAGTTCCGGAGATAATCGTGCAGCGGGAGAAGAAGGCGGCCCAGTACGGAAGCGGAATATGGAAGCACATGAAGAAATTGGCCAAAAGAGAGGGAAAGAGCGTGGAGGAATTTATACGAGGGATATAGAAGATATTAAATTTACCGCTTCCATGCCCCTGTTATGAATCTGAAAGATGTGGTGCAGGCCTTCGGAGTGCCCGGCTTCGAGGACGAGATAAGGAAATTAGTTCGAGAGAAAATGGAGAAGCATGCGGACGAGGTTTTTGTGGACCGCATGGGAAACGTGATAGGCGTGAAGAAAGGAGGAGAACGCAAAGTGATGCTCGCCGCCCACATGGACCAGATTGGGTTCATGGTGAAGAGCATAACCGAAGACGGGTATCTTATAATCGCTCCCATTGGCGGAATTCACACAACCGTTCTTCGCTCTTCCGTGGTGAGAATTAAGACTTCCAAGGGCTTTATTTACGGGGTGATAGGAGAGAAGCCTCCTCATTTGGGGAAAGAGAAGAAGAGCGTGGAGTTCAAAGATCTGAGGGTTGATATCGGCGCGAAGGATAAGAAAGAAGCGGAAAAGAGCGTTAAGATAGGAGATGTTGGATCATTCGAGCCGCGCTATATGGAATTGGGGGACAAGATAGTTGCAAATGC
>JALWEL010000237.1 GCA_027014065.1 DHVE2 group archaeon | reverse complement strand
GGGTTCAACGCTTTCGGTTGTCATGGAACTGAAAGAATGGGAAGTGGAGAGATAAATATTTAATCCAATCCGCCATCACTTAATCGATGAACTTCCACATCCACAGTACATGGAGCGACGGCACCTACACCCCGGAAATAATTGTGAGAGAAGCGATAAAGAGAAAGATAGACAAGATTGCAATCACTGATCATTATTACACGAAAAAGACCGCTTCCCTGCCGCCCAAATACATAAAGATGTACGTGGAAGATTTAAAGGCTTTGAGGAAAAAGTACGAAAAGGACATCGATTTGTACATCGGCTTAGAGATAGACTTTTCCCCGCGCACAGACATCGACAATCTACCGGATTTCGAGGGTGTGGATTTTCTTCTTTTCGAATACGTTCAGGACGAGATGTGGGATGGCTACCCGCTCTGGATGCTCCTAAATATCAGAAAAAGACTGGATATTCCCGTGATTTTGGCGCACAACGAGATTAGCAGGAATTTCAGCGGCACCGATTACGTTTCCCTTGCGAAAGTTCTTCAGGCTGACAAAATCGGAATCGAGTTGAACACCAATTACAACTACACCAAGCTGGATATGCCCTATTATCGCTTAGCCGAAGACTTTTTCAGGGTAATACGGGATTACGAAGTGCCAATATCCGTGGGAAGCGATTTGCACGACGATATAAATGAGCTCGCCAACACATCTGATGCGCTCTCCTTCATTCAGGAGATGCATTTGGAGAATAATTTCAAGCTTTTCTTATCGGAGGTTGAAAAAAATGAAGGATAAGGTTGCAATAGTATGCGGTTCAAGCAGGGGGATGGGGAAGGCAATAGCGGAAGAGTTCGTGATGCGGGGCGCGAAGGTAACCATATGCGCCAGAGACGAGGAAGAGCTAATGGAAACGATAAGATTTCTAACTTTCAAAGCCGTGAGCCAGCTAAAAGACAAAAAAGCTCCTGAAAGAATAATTGCAATTCCCGCTGATGTTAGGGATTACTCATCCATGAAAAAAGTGGTTGAAGAAACAATCGATGCTTTTGGAACCGTGCATGTTTTAGTGAACAACGCCGGCGGCCCCCCTGCGGGATACTTCGAAGACTTCACCGACGAGGACTGGTACAACGCGATTGATCTTTCTTTCATGAGCGCAGTCCGGATGATTCGCCTCGTCTCGCCATATATGAAAAAGCAGAAGTGGGGGAGAATAATAAATATGACATCAATGAGCGTGAAACAGCCTATAGACAACCTCATTTTATCCAATTCAATTCGCCTCGCCGTGGTGGGTCTCGCAAAGACCCTCGCTGGGCAGTGGGCAAAGTATGGGATAACAATTAACAACATTGCGCCGGGGCCAATAAAGACGGAGAGAATTGAAGAGCTAAGCAAAGCAAAGGCTGAGAGGGAGAACATCGACTACGAAACGGCGCTCAAGGAGTGGATAGAGCAGGTGCCCATAGGCAGGTTCGGGAAGCCAGAAGAAGTAGCAAAGCTTGCGGCGTTTCTGGCCAGCGATGATGCAGCTTTCATAACTGGAACCACCATTCAGATAGACGGAGGCGCGGTCAAGTTCGTTCTCTGAACAGCCACACGGAAAACATAATAACGGGGAAAAGGAGAGAAAAGAGTGAGAGATCAATTTCCGGAACCACAATCTCGGAATAATCGTAAGAATACACACCCTTTCCCCCACCGGTCCATGTTGATGGTGTTCCCTGCCAGTACCAGAGCTTGCCTCCAGAGTAAACCAATCTGTTTCCCACGTAATCTCCAATTGGAGCATCTTGGAACTCGTTGATTTTAGTCCATGAATCATCGGAAATGGAGTACATTGTGAAATTATAGCCGGGGGTCTCGTTGCACCCGTTGCCGTCAAAGGCGAAAATCACATCGGAGTAAGAGGGTTCGTACTCGCCTATCCAGAGCAATGAACCTCCGTCTCCAACGCCGTCATGTGAGGGAATATCGGTCATGTTCTCCCATGTATCCGTTTCAATATCGTACCTCGCAAAGCTGCGAATGGGGGAATTCTCAAGGAACTCGCCCTGAAGCGCGTAAATGTACCTGTCGCCGGTCCATGCCAGCGAGGCACCGTCGTCAGTGCCTTCCCATGGGGGATAGGATAAATTCACCCATGAATCCTCGCCCGGATCGTATCTGGCGAATACCCCATATATCCCATCGGGAGGTTTATACTCGCCGGTGTAATGCGCCCTGCCGATGAACGCGTAAACCATGTGGTCGTAGAGAGAATAAACGATGGCATCCCCTGCGCCCTCCACATGCGGTGCGGAGGATAGAGAAATCCATGAATCGGCGGAAATGTTGTACTTGAAAAAGCCCACCTGCGAGGCACCGTCGGAGTAAGAGCTACCGTTCAAAACGTAGAAATTTCCGGAGTAGTCGTATGCCATTGCGACCCCGTTTTTGAAATCAACATCAGGCAGATTATCGCTCAAATCAACCCACGATGAGTCATGGTACTTGTAAAAATAGGTTGTGGAGCTCGAGTGGTACTGCTTCAAAATGTAAATATCCTCTCCGTCGCTGGCCACGCATTCGCCGTAACCACCTACGAAGGTGGTGTTTGTTTCCCAGTTCCAAGAGGAATACCTGTAATCTTCCGCAACCCATGTGGGTGAATGAGGAAAGATGGTTGCAAAAATCAAAACAAAAAGCAAAGCGAAAAATATGAATAAAAGAGGTACGATTTTTTTCATAAAATACAATAGCCGTTATGGTTATTAAACCTTTCCTAAGAGGGAAAATTTTTCAAGATTTGCGATAAATTAATATAGGGGTTACGTGATATGGCAGAACAATGGCTGAAGAAGGAGAAGAAGTAATAAGGGTTCCTCTTCCGGATCGAAACAAGGGAGAGATGTTCGCAATAGTGGATAAGATATTAGGAGGAGGAAGAATGATGGTCATGTGCGCCGACGGCAAGTCCCGCATGGCCAGGATACCGGGCAAAATAAAGAGGAGAATGTGGATAAAGGAGGGGGATTTGGTTGTGATAAGACCTTGGGAGTTTCAGGATGATAAGGCAGACGTGGTTTATCGCTACACCAGAAATCAGGCCAATCACCTTAGCAAAAGTAGGAAGCTTCCGGAGCTCCTGGATGTGTTCGGGAAATGAAAGAGGATTTTGATGAAATTTTGGAAAGATTTGTTCCGTACAGGGAGAGAAAAGAAAAGGGAGAAGAGGATAAAAAGACCTTCGGGGATGTGTTTGATCGAAGAACCCTTTTAGCGTTTTACAAATTGTTGAAGAGGAGCATAGACATCGTTGAATTTCCGATTTCATCGGGAAAGGAGGCTGTGGTTTTCCGTGCGCAGGGAAAAGACGGGAATTATTTAGCGGTGAAGACGTATGTGATCACGAGGTTGAATTACAAAGGGCTATCGAAGTTCATAGACGGCGATGACAGATTCGCCAATATTCACAAAACTAAGGATAACATAGTGTTCATCTGGGCAAGGAAAGAATATAGGAATTTGAAAACTTTTCACGAAAATGGAGTCAGGGTTCCAAAGCCCGTGGACATGTGGAAGAACATCATAGTGATGGAATACGTGGGCGATGAAAGCAGCCCCGCACCGCTCATGAAGGACGTTATGGAAAATCTTAAAAAAGATATCATATTTGAGATAATCGCAGAGATGAAAAAAATGCTCAACGGTGGATTGATTCACGGAGACCTGAGCGAGTACAACATATTGATTTGGGAAGATAAGCCGTGGATAATCGACGTCGGTCAAGCTGTCCCCGACACACACCCTCTGGCCATGCAACTATTGGCGAGAGATGTTAGAAACATCGTGAATTTGGGAAAGAAGATGAATGTGCAATTGACTAAGGAAGAACTCCTCAAAGAATTGGGGGTGATTTAATGCTCTACGTAAAGCTTCCGAAATCCAGAATAGGCGCGCTAATCGGCAAAGAAGGCGAGACGAAGAAGAGAGTCGAAGATTTAACCAAGACCAAAATAACCGTTGATTCCACATACGGAGACGTGTCCATAGACGATAGAGATTCAGACGGATTCATGGCGATGAAGGCCATGGAGTTCGTGCAAGCAGTTGGCGACGGATTCTCCCCCACCAGAGCGTGGAGGATATTCAAAGAAGACGTTTACTTTGAGGAAATCGACATAAAAGAATTTGTGGGAAAAAGAGAGAATAGGATAAGAGTGTTGAAGGGGCGAATAATCGGGAAAAACGGAAAAACTAGGAAAATTATAGAAGAGCTGAGCGGAGCGGATATATCCATTTACGGAAACACCATTGCCATAATCGGAGAGTACTATCAGCTGGAAACTGCGAAGAGAGCAATTGAGATGCTTTTGCAGGGGAGCAAGCACGCAACGATTTACAACTATCTCGAAAGAAGAAGGAGAGATATGAAATACGCTGCGCTCGATTACTACTACATCCAGTGAGGAAAGTTGAGCATCGACAATTTTCTTCTGTCACTTTTGCTTTTAATCCTCCTCGCTCGATTCTTGGGAGTTCTCTTTGCTAAGTTTCAAATTCAAAGCTTAGTGGGCGAAGTGTTAGGCGGGGTGATTTTGAGCCCCCTCATCTTAGGATTCTTAACCCCCAACGACACCCTGAAGATTTTCAGCCAGTTTGGAATCATAATGCTCATGCTCCTATCTGGACTTCTTACCGATTTTCACGCCTTCGAGGAGCAGAAATTCAAGAGCATGGTTGTAGGACTATTAGGCGTTCTTTTCTCAATGGCACTCATATTCTCAACCCTTTATCTCCTTGGGTATCCCATGATTACTTCCCTCTTCATAAGCGTGATTCTTTCCAATACCGCCGTGGAAGTCTGCGCCCGGATTCTGATGAAGAAAAATATCAGCAAAAGAATTAACGCAATAATAATGGGCGCAAGCTTTGTGGATGATATAATTGCTGTGTTCCTCATAGGCATGGTTGGCTCCATGGCGCTGGGGGAAGAGGTGACCTTGGGATTTTTAGCGTTCACCTCCGCGAAATTAATTCTGTTCATAGCCATTTCTCTCGTCTTGGTTCCATACTTCATGGAGAGATACGGAGTTATTGACCATCTGATAGGCAGCGGGCCCCAGAGGGAAAAATTGCTTTTAACGTTCACATTTCTATTCGCGATTCTGTTCGCCATAATCGCCCAGTACTCAGGACTTCAGAGCATAATAGGCGCTTATATCGCAGGATTGGTCATAGGAAAATGGGGCTCGAAGGTAGGACCTCTATTGAAGAGGAGAATTGCCTATGAGGACTTAGTGGACGACATAGAGCCAATATCGCATGCGTTATTCACCCCCCTCTTCTTCGGATTCGTCGGATTGCAATTAGGCTCAATTTTATCCACATTCGCTATGACAATTGGAGTTGTGATAATAGTGGCAACCCTGTCCACCATGGCCATACTCGGCAAGTTCTTCGGGTGCGGATTGGGCTCGTGGCTCTTCAAAATTCCAAAGGTTGAATCGGGATACATAGGGCTCGCCATGGGGGGCCGCGGGGCTCTGGAACTCATATTGCTGAGCATAGCTTACGATAAAGGAATCATCGACGGAGAGATGTTCGCCGCCGTGATCATCGTGACGTTGGTAACGGTAATAGCAACCCCCATCCTCCTATTGCTCTACGAGAAGAAGTTCAGGGCTTACCTCTAGATTCCCCGAAGTAAAGCGCGGAAGCAACCAAATGGGCAACCCTCACGGGTTCGGGAATTGCACCGCGAACGGTGAATTTTCTTATAATTTCCTCCGCCTCTCTTCTATCGAGGCCTACTCTTTGAACGTAAATGTCCCATTCTCCGTTCCTTACCTTCTCGATTTCCACTTTTCTTATCAACTCTATTCTCTCTTTCCAATCGGGAAAGTGCATCTTCAAAGCCTTCTCCATGCTCTCCAAATTGGGCATCTTTCTCGAAATCACCAACACTGCTTTTCCAGTTTCCCTGTGTATTCTCTCCACATCTATTACATTGAATCCCCCGAAGGTTATGCCCTGAGTCATAACAACACGAATATCTTTCTCGTATTTTCCCAGCAGCATGTGAATTATTGCATCCGTCGAATCAGTGCCGTCTATCTCTATTTCTCTCTTCAAAAACCCGTCTATGTAATTGGAAGAACGCATCACCACTCCTATGAGCGCTACCTTTCCCCTTGTGTGCGGCGTGAAATGCGAATCATCAACCCCCAAAACCCTTATATCTTTCATAGCAACGGCAGACTCCCCGTAACTTTATTCACCACTTCCTCCGGAGCGGGTCCAATCCCCAAGCAGGTTACCGTTCCCGGCGGAATTTCTGTAAGACCGGCATCCTTTATTATTGAAGTC
>JALWEL010000236.1 GCA_027014065.1 DHVE2 group archaeon | reverse complement strand
GCTGAAAGCGGATGTGGAAGTTCATTTAGCCCTGAAATTATCTAAAAACGTGGAAAGAAGAGCGCTGGAAGAGAAACCCCCGAGCGGGATGAGCCACCGCGATTTCCTAATCAAAATAATATACGACGAACTCGTCGCTATTTTAGGGGAAGAAAAGAGCGTGGAGCTGAAACCCCAAAAAATAATGCTGGTCGGTTTGTATGGACAGGGAAAAACCACAACCGCAGGCAAATTGGCGAAGTTTTTCGTCAAAAAGGGCTTGAGCGTGGCCTTGATTGCATGCGATGTCCATAGACCTGCGGCTTATGACCAACTGAAGCAGTTGGGTGAGCAGATAAACGTACCAGTCTTTGGTATCCCCGGAGAAAAAGATGCCAGAAAAATAGCGAAGGAATCGATGAAGAAAGTTCGCGATTATCAGGTGAAGATTTTCGACACCTCGGGACGGCATTCCTTAGAGGATGATTTAATTCAAGAAATCAAAGATTTGAAGAATATCATCGAGCCCGACGAAATATTTTTAGTTCTAGATGCAACCGTGGGCCAGCAGGCGGGCAAGCAGGCCAAGGCGTTCCACGACGCAGTTGGAATTACAGGAGTTATTATCACGAAGATGGACGGCTCCGCAAAAGGAGGGGGTGCGCTCAGCGCAGTCGCCGCAACAGGTGCTCCTGTGGTTTTCATCGGTACTGGAGAGCATCTCAACGATTTGGAGCATTTCAACCCCACGCGCTTCATCTCTCGACTTCTGGGAATCGGAGATCTTGAAACTTTGCTCGAAACGGCAAAAGAATTGGAGATGAGCGAAGAAGAGGCGGAGAAGGTAATGGACCGCATGATGAGCGGCAAGTTCAACCTTAAAGACATGTATGAGATTTGGGAGCAGATGGCTAAGCCGGGAATAATGCAACGCATTCTCTCCGCGCTTCCGTGGGCCAAGATGGGCGCCGAGATGGACAAAAACATGGTTGAAGAGAGCCAAGAAAAATTGAGGAAATACCGCGTTGTCATGGACTCCATGACCTACGAAGAATTGGAGAATCCAGAAATAATCAAGGGCACGAGAATAAAGAGAATTGCACGGGGCAGCGGCAGGCCCGAGGAGGACGTTCGCTCTTTACTCAAAGAATACAAGAAAATGAAGAAGATGATGAAGCAGATGCGCGGAAACCGCAAACTCATGAGGGCTTTGAGGAAGGGAATGAAGAACGGAAACCTCGACTTATCGGGATTGACATGAGAACTTTCGCAGTGATTGCGCACAAATTTAACGGAGATATTAATTTGAATGACCTGCCCGGTTCTGGGAGAGTGGATGTAATTGCAAGGTGCATAAACTCCTCAATATTTTTATCTCATGATATACGGAGAGACGTGACATTTTCATTTTTCGCCCCGAAAATTCAAATTCGAATAAGGATAGACTCCTCGCGGGTAAAATATTTGAATCCCGATGAGCGAAGCACGGCGGCACTGATAAGGAATGCAATATTGAAAATGGGCGAGCGAGAAGAGACTTCGCCGGGATTCTTCTCGAAAAACATGAGCTTCGATGAGTTCCTGAAAGAATTGAAAGAAATGGGGAAAATCTACTATCTCCACGAGCACGGGGAAGATATAAGGAACGCGGAGATATCCCCTAATTCTGTTTTTCTGCTCAGCGACAGCGTGAATCTGAGCGAAGAGGAAGAGAACAAAATTGAGGAGATTGCAGAGAGAAAAATATCCGTCTCGCCGAAAATCATTATCGCGTCTCATGCTATAACCATAGTGAACAACGAACTGGACAGGCGAGGGCTATGAAGATTCGGTTATCTTACGGCACCGCGGTTAAGATGGGTCTCCACCGCGGGAGAATGCTCGCCGAGCCAACCACCGCATACGTTATGTTAGGGGAAAAATGCCAGTCCAACTGCGCATTCTGTGCGCAGAGGAGAGACGCGAGAAAAGAGAATTATCTCTCGCGGATAATCTGGCCGGAGTATCCGGTAGAAGTTCTCAAAGAAATAAAGGGCTTCTCGCGCATTTGTTTCCAAACTCTTGATTATAAAGAAGTAGTAAATGACCTTCTTAAGATTCTCCCACTTCTCCCGAATATTC
>JALWEL010000235.1 GCA_027014065.1 DHVE2 group archaeon | reverse complement strand
ATTTCTGAAACTTTCTCTATCCTGTAATTGCTCACGCTTGCATCTTTGCGCAGAACCCCCATCTTCCTCGCAACGTGCAGGAACGTGTACTTGAATACCCTCGAATTTTTCGCCAATATGTTGATTATGCCCCTCAGATTCTTCAACTTCGTAAATAGCTCCACTATATCGTCTTCCCTCACGTGCGGGTTGAAAAACGAGATGCTGTAAGGAGTGACGCTGAACTCCACCGCCTCCCCAATTTTTTGCGATAGAATCGAAGATAAAATCAGCCCGAGGGTATAATTCGCCTTCGTTCCCCCTCGCAAACCCACGAAAACCACGCTGCCATCCCTCTCGATTCTCAACTCATTCTTAGACCATAAATGAAAATTCCTCAGGATTTCCCTCGCTTCTTTGTTCATGCTTTGCACGTCGGGCTCGCTCTGCGCTATCTCGTAGGGCACGGGAATCTCCTCCCCCAGCCACGAGGGTGGCATCGCTATGTCCATTATGTACTCCACAACCACCTTATCTTCCTCAATTCTAATTGCCCTCCACGTTTTTCCCGCGATAACGAAAGTCTCCCCGATGTTGAGCGAAGAGACGAATCTCTCATCCAAAATTCCTATGAACCTGCCGTCGATGCTCACAACTCTATATGATTTTTCGTCAGGAATCATGGATATGTTGTCGTAAAAAAACCGCAGCCCCGAGCGGATCTTGCCGAACTTCACTCCATCATACCATATCTTCCCGCGATCCTTCGCAAACTCTAAAATTTCTTCGAATTCTTCCCACGTAAGCTCGCGGAAAGGATACGCGCTGTGGATTATATCATAGGCGTCACGAGCATCCACCTCCTTAGAAGAGTTGGCCATGGCCACGATTTGATTGAAAATAACGATTTTCGGATTTTTCCGTATTTTCACGTTTTCAACCCATCCCCTCTTAATGAGAGACACGATTGCAGCGGATTCCCAGAGCTCTATTGGGCTATCTCCGTATATTATCCCCTTGGATATGCGGCCTTCTTTATGCCCAGATCTCCCGATTCTCTGAATCATCTTTGTGACCTGCCTAGGTGAGTTGTACTGCAAAACTAAATCCACTAAACCAACGTCGATGCCCAATTCCAGCGAGGATGTGCAAATCAACATCTTTATTTTTCCCTCTTTGAACTCGTTCTCCACCCTAATCCTATGCTCTTTACTCAGGGAGCCATGGTGAACCTCCACTGGAGGATCTTTGAGCCAGAGATTATATCGCATTCCAATATCCTCGGCGGTGCATCTCGTGTTCACGAACAGCAGGGTCGCTTTATGCTTCTCTGCTTCTTCCCACATCTCAGCCAGCGAGGAAGCGTAATTCGGGTCGCAGCCCATAACCGCCGAGACATCGCTCCTCTTTTTTTTCGGAGCTCTTATCTCTATTTTCATCTCCTTTTTTCCCTTCACCTCCACAATTTCCATGCTTCCCGATGGGCAGAGAAACTTGGCAATCTCCTCGCGATTTCCAACGGTGGCAGATAACCCGATAATTTGAAATTTTGTGACTCTCTTCAATCTTTCCAATCCCACTGCGAGCTGAGCGCCCCTCTCATCGCTGGCCAACTCGTGAACCTCGTCCACGATCACGTACCTTGCGTTATTCAAACTCTCCCGCAATCTCTTACCTAAAAAGAGAATCTGGAACGTCTCGGGAGTGGTGATGAGAATATCCGGAGGCTTGAGCGCTTGCTTTCTCCTCTCGTGCTGCGTCGTGTCCCCGTGGCGAACCGCAATGTCCAATTTCAATTTTTTTCCGAAATATTTCAGGCGCTTGAGCATGTCCCGGTTCAGAGCGCGGAGAGGAGTGATGTATATGGCCGAAATGCCCGGATTTTTATTTTCTATTATTTTCTGCATCACGGGAAGCATGGCCGCTTCAGTCTTGCCGCTTCCCGTGGGCGAGATTATTAAGATATTCTTCCCCTCTAAAATCTTCGGAATGGCCTTTCTCTGAATTTCCGTGGGCTCCTTTATCCCTTTTTCCTCCAAAATTCGAATGATTTCGTCGCTAAGCCGCGGGGACATCCCGCTACCATATCTGGAATGGGTTAAATGGTTTTCTGTGGAGATGAAGATTGGGGTGAAGCTTCACAGGAAAATTTAAATACCTTATGACA
>JALWEL010000234.1 GCA_027014065.1 DHVE2 group archaeon | reverse complement strand
CAACTGATGCTGAAAATTAAGGATCTTTATTTTAGCATCTATCATTTTTATCACCGGGATTAAGGTGTCATCTTTAACCAAAATTTTCTCAAAAACTTCTTTAGGCACCCTGTATGCCTGCCTACTACCCCATGCGGGCACAACACCTATCTTTCCATATTTTACTATCCATTGGGGCTCTACAAAGGCGTATCTATATGAATTTTTCATGATATAGAGGAATATCCTGTCACGATAGGGGATTCTTTCTCCTTTCACCTTTTTAGTTACTTTTGAAATTTTAAAATCATAATACTTCAAATCTGCTTTTTCGGCGTATTGGAATTCTATAAAAAGTTTTTCAGTTTCACCCAAATGAGCAATAAAATCTGGCTCTCTCGTTATACCGCCTCCTCTCAGAAACCAGAGAAAACGATCCCCTCCAGATTTTTCAACAACAACATCATCTCTTTTTAAATACTTTTTCAATTTTTCCTGGAGCCATTCTTTTATTTCTAACTCAGCGATAGCCTTCTTTTTCATATCCTTTCTGTAAGCAATATACGTTCTCGCTTTTATATCACTGGATTGGGCGTATATAAATTTAGCGTCCTTACTTTTCATATTATTACCTCACAATAATTTAAGCTGGTAATTTTTAATCCTTCTAATCGCTCCGATGGCAAATTCTGGATTGATTTCGTATCCTATACCATTCCGCTTCAAATCTCTTGCCACGACCAACGTGGTTCCAGAACCCAGAAAAGGGTCAAGCACAGTCTCACCGACATAACTGTATGCCTTTATTAACCTGTAAGGTAACTCATAAGGAAATGGCGCCGGGTGACTTCTGTTGTCACCACTTTTCTCTGGTTTCATTAACCATACATCAGATTTTTTTATCTCTAACCAAAACTTTTTATCGAGCCGTGAGGATTCTTTCTGTTCTCTGGATAAATGAGCATATTTTTTGAAGCTCTTAGGAGCAGGCTTCTCAAATTCAAGGATAAATTCATGGGCGTAGTTAATCAAAATGTTTCCGGGATATGGATATGTGCCAAAGTGGGCCTTCACTGAATTTGTTTTGTGCCAGATGATTTCTCTACGAAAGACAAAGCCAATTCCTTCGCAAATGTCAATCGTTTTCCCCACTAAATTTAAGCTCCTAAAACCGTTTTCCGTTCTGATAGGTAAATTCATGATGTTTATAAAAGCCTTCCTTCCCGGTTGTAGAACTCTGAAAACCTCTTTCCACACCTTTCTTATTTCTTCAAGCCATTTTTCCAAATCGTGAATATTTCCTAAATCCCCTTCAATGGCTTCTCTCGAATACAATTTCGCATCAAAATATGGGGGGGAAGTTATCATAAGGTGTATCGAATTATCATCTATTTCCTCCATATTTCTTGCATCTTTTACAAAAATTCTCTGTATAGTTCCATTAACATCCAGAATATGCTCAGATTTCAACTGGATTTGCTGTTTTTTATCTGCAAATTCTTTCTCTAAAGATTTAACATCTCTCAAGTCAAATCTATACTGTCCACTGGCAGATTTCCCCCCATTTAGTTTTCCGGTTTTCAATAAATCATGAACTTCCTTCACACTAATTCCAAGATAATTCGCAACTTCTATGGCTGATAAGTATTTTCTTTCTTTATAGTCGTTCATTGCGGTTATTCCTCTGCCATATTCGGGTTATTTACTTTCGTGAGTTGAATTGCCACATGCAACTCCAAGACCTCATCTTTCTAACTGCACATTATCCAATGGATTTTTTGTCTTTTCAACCCAACCACATCTATCATTCCTCAAAAATTTAACTGACTTACAGCCTTATCTTCCTCCCTTAACCACCGATCTGGCGATCTCGGCGAGTGTGTCGAAATCGGCGTCGGTCTTGATGCCGCGCCCGCTGAAATGAGTCATCCCGGCCTTAAACCCCCTATGCCTCAGCTCGTTTATGAGGTCGGCCTTGCGAGGCGTGTTGATGTTAAGTCGGTCGGATAAAGCACTTATGTCGTGGAAAAACGGCGGCATGCCCATCTCGGCTTCCATCAACTTTATCGTCTTCTTCAGCTTCGACCTGTCCCTTTCAGAGAACCAATCGGCATTGAGTTCATCGAGCATCTGATTCAGGAATTCGGCGTCGTGGAGCTCCCCGATCCACAGC
>JALWEL010000233.1 GCA_027014065.1 DHVE2 group archaeon | reverse complement strand
GTATTACAACAAAGCATTAGAGCTGGCCGACGAGGACAGGAAGGCCGAGATATACATAGCGATGAAGAGATACGAAGAAGCTTTGCAATCTGCTGGGCCTTATTTGAAGGCGAGAATTCTTTACAAGTTAGGAAGGTACGATGAAATTCTCGAGATAGATGGCGAGGAGAAAAAAATAAAGTTCATTCGCGCTCTAGCGCTGGAAGCTCTGGGAAAATTCGAAGATGCTTATGAGGAAATAAAGGACATAAAAGGAAAGGACTATGAAAGGGAGCGCAGGTTCATAGAGTTCGTGCTCGGAAAGAAAAAATTCAACTACTTGGAATGCTACGACCGGGAGTTTTGTCTCCGCATAGGCTCATTGCTCATTGATGAGGGCAAGCTGAAGGAGGCGGAAGAGATATTTAGGAAGGTTAAGAGAAAGGAGGCGTATTATTTTTTGGGGAGAATTTACGCAATTCGCGGTGATTATAAAGAAGCGAAGAAGTATTACGATATTGCCATAGGGTTAGGAATGGAAATACCTTTAGATGAATTGGAAGAAGTGATGACCCATGAGAAGGTACCACCTGAGCAAGAAGAAGATAAAGGAGATTAAAAGAAATCTGGCCATGGACATCAGGATAGATGGAAATTTCGAAATAATCGAGGACGAGATGGATATCGTATTAGTCGATGGAATTCCCGCATTCTTTGAGTATGAGGGAAAATTTTACCCGACGGTTATTTTGCTTTTGAACACAGAATACGATAGAAATTATGTGACTGTGGACATGGGCGCGGTTAAGCATGTGCTGAACGGAGCCAATGTTTTCGCTGCTGGAATCGTGGATGCCGACAGCGAGATAAAAGAAGGGGATGCGGTGTACGTTCGAGATGAGAAGTACAAAAAGCCCTTGGCCGTGGGCATCGCGCAGATGAGCGGCGAAGAGATGACAAACTTAAATAAGGGCATAGCGGTGAAAAGCATACATCACTACGGGGATAAAATAACGAGTTACTCGTAGTCCCTTTTTGGAAGTTCAAAAATAATGAAAGATGATGCTATCCACGAGGCTCCCGCTATCAACGCCAGTAAATTCTGCCAAATCCCGTAGCCAATAAGCGCGGCTGGGATGACGTAGAGCAACGTGTAGCTGAGAGCCTTGTGCATTCACTCACCGTTTATCCGAAGAGTGCTCCCAGACCTGCAATCGCTTCTTCCTCTTTTTTCTCTTCCTGCTCTTCTTCCTTCTTTTCCTCTTTCTTCTCTTCCTTCTTTTCTTCCGCTGCAGGCGCTGCCGCTGGAGCTGCTGCTGCCGGTGCGATTGCCGCTGTCTTTATGGCTTCTTCAATGTCTATCTCACTAAGCGCAGATACCAGTGCCTTGATCCTTGCGGTGTCGGGCTCTGCACCTGCTGCTTTTATGATGTTCGCTATTCCGTCTTCTGTTATTTCCTTTCCCAGCGAATGCAGGATTAATGCACTATACACATATTCCATTTTTACTACCTCCTTTAATTCATCCAAACAGGCTTCCGAGGCCAGCTATTGCCTCCTCTTCCTTGTTTTCTTCTTCCTCTTCCTTCTCTTCTTCTTTCTTTTCTTCCTCTTTGGGTTCTTCCTTTATTTCCGCATGACTGGAAGATATTAAACTTTTCAGTTCGTCGTCAAGGCCATCCGCAAGCTTGGACGCCACGGATAGCATCTCTCCGTATGCCTTGGTTATCAGCATCGGTAGGGTTTCCTTGTTTACAACTCCCGCATTTACAGCGAGGTTGAGGGCTTTGATGTGTGCGTTCGCTATTATCATGGGTATTGTAACTTTAGTTGGGAACGATGCGTTTACGCTCAGATTGATTGCGCTCTGAATCGCATTAAGCACATTGCCATAGACCATCTCTGTATCCACTTCTAACACGTCCTTGGGGAACACCATACCATCTTCGTACGCTGCTCTTAGATCCAATCCCACAGTGAGCGGGTAAATTTCAAGTTTTGTAAGAACCTGAGCCAAATCTCTGCTTATCTTTTCTCCTTTCTTCACAACCACCGTGTCTTTTCTTATTACTATCTTTCCCTTCTGAATTGCGGCTGGAATTCCAACCTTTTGCAGCTCACTGATTATTGGACCCGGCTTGAATTGCGTCTCGCCTTCATGAACTACAATGTCTTCTGGGGCAATTTCTCCGCCCTTGGCAGGAGCTTTAGTCTTGCTCTTATCCAGCATTTTAACGAGCTTGAATGCGTCGATGTCTGTGAATATTATACCGGTCTGCCCGTCTACATAATTGGCGAGATCCTTTATATTTTCTTTCTTTGCCTTTTCAAGGGCGAGCTTGATGAGACGATTCTTACCAACTATGAATACGGAATGCTCTTTGAGGCTGGCCCTCATCTTCTGCATCTGCGGTGCCGGAATATTGTTTATATTCACGATTCCTACCACAGGATACTTCTCAATGAGTTTCTCTAACTTATCCACGAATTCATACTTCCAAGGTGCAACATGGGCCATCATCTATCACCTCAATTTGATTCGTACTGCAGGACCCATAGTGGTCTTCACGTACATAGAATCTATGTTCTGCAACCCTCTCTCTAACTTGTGCTCTAATCTTTTCACTATTTCCTCTATGTTCGCTGCAATATCCTCGGGCGCCATGTCCTTCGTTCCAACGGGTACATGGAAAGTTCTCTTGTCCTTGCTTCTCATTCTAACGGTCTTCTTTAAATTATTTACTACCGGGCAAGGATCTCCGCCGGGGGGAATGGGCTTAGGCATCTTGCCCCTGGGACCTAATATCACACCAAGAACTTTACCTATTCTGGCCATCAGGGGAGCTTCGGCCACGAAGAAATCGTATTGGTTTGCAATTTTTCTGGCATTTCTTTTGTTCTCAGCCAGTTTGTCTATCTCCTCGGGAGGAATCACGAGATCAGCGCACTCCTTTCCCTTCAGGGCAGCTTCACCAGACGCGAAAAGGGCAACTTTGATCTCCTTTCCCCTGCCCTTTGGTAAAATAACTTCCTCGTTTATTCTGTTTTTGGGTATGCTCAAATCAACATCCTTCAAATTAATTGCGAGGTCTACACTCTCTTTGAACTTCCTCTCCTTCGCATTGCTTATCGCTTCTTGAACCGCTTTTATTATATTGTCCTGCAAATGAACACCTCCTTGTAGTAAGCGAGCTAAACAGCTCTCCTACAAGTCATGATTTACTCTTCTGGGATGGTGATTTCGTTCTCCTTTATAAGCTTTTGCACTTCCCTCGGGTCTTTGCCTTCCACGGTAACGCCCATGGACACGCATGTGCCTAAAACTTCCAGTGCGGTGCCTCTGAGATCGTAAGCCAATGTGTTATCGTGCTTCATTCTGGCGATTTTTATTACCTGCTCGATTGTGAGATTTCCCACAATCTCTCCTCTCTTGCTGGAACCCTTCTCTACGCCCAACTCTTTCTTGATCAGCGCAGTTGTGGGCGGTGTTCCAACGGTTACCGTGAATTCCTTGGTTTTTGGATCCACGTCCACTTTCACCGGCACCTGCATTCCGGCGTATGCCTTTGTCTTCTCGTTTATCACTTTCACCACTTGCGCCACGTTTATGCCCAGTGGTCCGAGTGCTGGACCCAGCGGCGGGCCGGGTGTGGCTTTTCCTCCTTCTACCAGAACTTCAACTGTTTGACCCATTATCTTCACCTCTTTCGATTAATCTTACAGCTTCCGCTTTCACGGTTATTGGTATTGGAACCATCGCTTCGAAAAGCTCAACTGTTATTTCATTCTTTGCCTCATCTAAGTCTATTACGCGTGCATGCTCGCCCTTGAACGGACCTTCAACCAATTCCACGATATCTCCCTTGGATATTGTCGTAATCGTTGGAGTTGGAGTGAGATAATGCTTAATATCTTCTAATTTCATCTCTCCTCTCACAATACCCTTTGCTCCTCTCACTCCTCTAATTACGGAAAGCACCTTATCTGGTCGGGAAGTCTCGACTAAAACGTAGCCCTTGAGATTGAAAGGAGCCAAAATTGCATAGATTTCGTTCCAGCCCTTGCTCTTTGCCTTCAGGCCGAGCTCCCGGGCAACCTTAACTTCCTGCCCTATTTGAGTTTTGATGGCAACTATTGCGCTTTCAACAGTAATGGTAATATCCTTGCTCCATGCAACATCATCCTCAATTGATACCTTGAATATAGCCATATCCCCTATCTCCGAAGCCTTGGGGGGGTAAATGTGGATGAAAACATCCTTATTTTTCTGCTTTTGAACATCGAGGGTGTATTCTATTGTCTTCGGCTCTTCCCCGCTAACCAGAATGCTTTCCTTGTTCTTGGCCACTCCTTCAATATCTATTCTCCATTCCAGAGACTTATCTCCCATCTTAAATTCCGGATCAATCTTTAACCTTGCGCTCTCCTTTTTGTTCCCCCTGTTCTTAAGTATGAAAACTACCTCCGCGGGGCGACCTGCAGGAATGCGAAAATTGGATTCGTTCAGTTCTATTTCAAGCATTTTGATCCCTCATTTGGGTATTTTCAAATAAACTTGAAGAATTAGATATATGGCGAAGCCCACTCCGCCCACCAGTATTATTCCAAGTCCAGTTATTGTTACCACCTTCATGTACTCGTCATGGGTGGGCTTTCTCGCCATCTTGAATATCCTTGAGTATTTTCCTTTACCAATCCTCGAGAATTTCTCTTCGATTTTCCTCTGTGCCTCTGCGCTTTTGTCCACTACTCCCATTTGCTCACCTTATCACATCGATATCTTTATTATTTATTGTCTCCCTTCCATGTATGTACGGCGATTTCACACCGGTTATAACGACCATAACTCTTATCATGTTGCCTAAGGTCGGATCGATTGATGCACCCCAGATTATTCTCGCTCCATCGCTTATCTGGGTTTGCACATACTCTGCGACGCTTTCCGCCTCCTTCACGGTCATATTTTCTCCGCCAACCACGTCTATCAACGCGCCGGTTGCCTCAGATATATCGGCTTCAATTAGCGGGGAGCTCAGAGCTTCTTTTATGGCTTCTTCCGCTCTGTTCTCCGAGTCGCTCTCGCCCATGCCTATCATTGCCACTCCACCGCCCTTCATTATGGTCTTGAGGTCATTGAAGTCGAGGTTGACGAGTCCGGGCTTGGTAATCATCTCCGCGATGCCCTTTATCGCCCTCATTAGAAGTTCGTCCGCCACCTTGAAAGCCATGTTGAGCGGCAACCTCGGCACGAGCTCTAAGAGCTTGTCGTTCGGTATCGTTATGACAGTGTCCACAACCTCTTTGAGCTTGTCAAGACCCCACATTGCATTCTCCCAGCGCATTATGCCCTCTGCCTTGAAAGGAAGGGTACAAACGGCGATTGTTAAAGCGCCCAACTCTTTTGCTATTTGAGCAACCACGTGCGAGCTTCCGGTTCCCGTTCCTCCCCCGAGCCCGCAGGTTACGAATACTATGTCTGCGCCCTGAAGAAGTTCGCGAATTCTATCTTCCACCTCTCTGGCGGCCTCTTCCCCCACCTGAGGCAAAGCGCCTGCTCCTAACCCGCGGGTGATTCTCTTTCCCAAAAGAACCTTGCGATTTGCATGTGTGATTAAAAGATGCTGAGCGTCCGTATTAGCGGCTATAAGCTCCACATCGTGAATTCCCTCCTCCATCATCCTCGATATGGTGTTGCTTCCGGCACCGCCGCAGCCCACCACTTTAATGTTCGTTTTCAATTTTTTAAGCAATTCGATTAACTCTTGGTCTTCTTCGGCAGATATTACCGGCTCTCTCGGAGCTTCCTCTGGCACTGCCGCTTTTGATAGTACCTCTTTAACCAGCGACTTCATAAAATCACCTCAATGATGAGGAATAAAACGAATATAAATATAAAGATTTTGCCTCAATTGATTTATTTTGTGAGAGTGAGTTCAGTGTATTGAAATAAGCGTTTCACATACTCCCTCTTCTTCCTCATTTTGAACCCGTGCTTTTCCGCCATATCTTTTAGAGGGTACGATAAGAATTTCTCGGCCAGGGGGCATTCAAATTTATCAATCAGAATCTTGAAATAAAATGGAGCTCGGGAGTAATCCATCTGGTTGTAATCCAAAATGTAAAATTTCCCGCCGGGCTTCAAAATGTATTTCACGTTCTCAAATATCTTTTCCTTGTCCTCGTCCCTGAATCCATGGAAGGCGAGGGCTATGAGTGCAGCATCGAAATAATTCTCGTATTCTTCTTCAAATTTCTCTCGGATGTCCTTTTCAACGATTCTTATGTTTCTGTATTTTTCCGTCTTTTTACGAGCTTTCTCCAGCATGTCGGGGGAGATGTCGAAGCCCACCACTTCCTTGACCCTTTGCGCTAAGAGAATTGCATTCCTTCCATTTCCCACGCCTAACTCGGCCACTCTGGAATCTGGAGTCACGCTTGTTTCTTTCCACATGAGGTTCCTTATGAATTTCCCGTACTGGAATAGGGTTACGAAATCGAGGAGTTCGTCGTAGTATTTCGCTTCCCAGCCCGTAATGACCACACTGATCTTTGGATTGCCCATGTCGATGAATAAGGGCGAAGGTTAATATGTTTTTCTTTCATCTCGCACCTATGTCTTGCGGAGTCGACGAGGCGGGCCGAGGCCCTGTTATCGGTCCCATGGTTGTAGCGGGGGTATGCGCAAACCGGGAGCA
>JALWEL010000232.1 GCA_027014065.1 DHVE2 group archaeon | reverse complement strand
TGAACCGATGCCCGAAGGCCCTAACAAGGGCCATGTGGTGCGCCTGAAAGATATGCTTCCGAGGTACTACGCGCTTCGCGGATGGAAAGAAGATGGCACGATTCCAGAGGAGAAATTGAAAGAGCTAGGTCTGGAGGAATACATTTAAATCCTTTTTCCCTTTTTGAATCCTATGGTTCGAGTGAAATTTTTTGCCATGCTTCGCGATATAACGGGGGAGAGAGAGATGGAAATAAAAAATGTAAAAAACGTGGCGGAGCTTTTGCATCGTCTTTACGAAATTTTCGGTGATGAGTTCAGAAAGGAAATTAAGGAGAGGAACATGATTTTAGTCAATGGGAAGAACATTCTGGACATGGATGGCTACGAAACTGAAATAAAAGATGAAGACATAGTATCCATATTTCCCCCGGCGGGTGGTGGATGATGCATCAATTTCATTTGGATAACGCAATAATCAACGTTCCGGAAGAACCAGATATGGAATATCTCTACGTTGAGATCACAAATCGCTGCAATCTTCACTGTGAGATGTGCTTTAAGCAGTACTGGCTCGACGAGGAGGGGGACATGCCATACGAACTCTTCCTAAAAATTTTAGATGATGCCAGAGAGTTTCCAAATCTTCGAATGATTTATTTTGGAGGCATCGGAGAGCCAACGGTGCACCCGCGGTTCATGGACATGGCGAGGGAGGTGAAAAAAAGAGGTTATGCGTTGGGCATTTCAACCAATGGATTCCTGCTAGGCGATGAGAGAATAAAAGAGCTCGTGGAGTTGCCGGTGGATTTGATTTTTCTCTCACTGGACACCCTTCCAGTGCAGCCCACAGAAATCGGGCACGTGATTCCTGGGGTGACCATTGACCGCGTGAAAAAAATTGTAGAGGCGAGAAAGAAGAGAAAAAGCGAGATCCCGCACGTGGGCGTGGAAGTTGTCCTTACGAAAGAGAATTACAAGGAGATGGGAAAAATAGCGAAAATCATGGGCGAGTACGACATAGATTCGCTTCTATTTTCGAACCTCATACCCGTTAATGAGAAGCATTCGGGAATGATTCTTTACGACGGCAGCGTTGATTTGGAGCCGTACCTTAAAGAGTTACATCTAAACTCGTATCACGGCTTCGTGCTTCGCGTTCCAGAATTCGAAATTAGAACAGAAAGGCACTGCGAGTTCGTTGAGAAAAAAGTCTCCGTGATACGCTGGGACGGCGAGGTGGCGCCCTGCTATCGATTTTTACATTCTTATCCAGAGTATGTTAATTCCCGAGAGAAGATGGTTTATGCGCACTCTTTCGGAAATGTGAAAGAAAAGAGCCTCAGGGAAATATGGACTTCCAAAGAGTACTCGTGGTTCAGGTTCATAGTGAAGAATTCAATTTATCCCTCTTGCACAGATTGTCCCTTAGTGGATGCTTGCCAGTACGTTCATGATACGAGGAGAGATTGCTGGGGCAACGAGCCCAGCTGCGCTGATTGCCTGTGGTCAAGGCGCATCGTAATGTGTCCTATTCCAATAGAGAGCATGGGCAAGTTCTGGTGATTTCTCTTTCAATTTTTTAAACGCACTTAGTAGAAAAATCAATAAATATCCAAACCAACATGCCTGCGAGATGGATATCCTCACTGCCGTAATATTAGGCGTGGTTCAGGGCATAACCGAATGGCTGCCCGTGAGCAGCTCCGCGCATTTAGTGATACTTCAGCATCTGTTCGGCTATCAGAATTCCGTGACCTTCGATATAATGGTTCATGCCGGAACTCTCTTGGCCGTAGTGCTCTACTTCTGGAAGGACGTGATTATGCTAATAAAAAACTTCTTTCTGACTTTCGTGGATATCTTCAACATTGGAAAGAAAGCTTTCACGAAGGACGAAGACAGAAGAATCACATGGTACATAGTTATCGCGACGATACCAATCGTTGTGGTTGGTCTTGCTCTTCAAGATTACGTGAATGAGATTTTCAATTCTCTTCTCTTAGTTGGAATTGCCCTCATAATCACAGGACTCTGGCTGATTTCCACCATTAAGAAGGATGGAAAAGAGGACGTAAATCTGAAGAACGCATCGATAATCGGCCTCGCGCAGGCAGCAGCGATTTTCCCCGGAATATCGAGATCGGGCTCAACCATAGCCACGGGCATGCTTCAGAACATGGACAAGGCCAAGGCGGCAAGGTTCTCATTCCTCCTCTCCATTCCTGCAATTGGTGGGGCGTTCACGCTGGAATTCGTTAAGACTCCTCTCCATGAGATGCTTCTCACCCCCAACCTCGTGGGGTTTTTCGCTTCGTTCATTGTGGGAATTTTGACCATACACTTCCTTTTAGGTATAATCAGAAGGGGAAAGTTCTACATGTTCGCGTTTTACTGCTGGGCTCTGGGGGCTGCGGTGGTGGTGTATTCATTAATATGAGTCTTTAATTTTTCAGAAACGATTATATCCCTCCCCTCTTACTCCCAGCCATGAAATGCACCAAATGCAACAGGGAAGCTGAGTTCTTCGTGCCTTACGCCGGAATACATCTCTGCAGAGAGCATTTTGTGGAGTTCATCGACAGAAAGGTGAAGGCTGAGATCAAGGAGCAGGTACATTTCAAAAAAGATGATCGCATCCTAATTGCTGTTTCCGGGGGCAAGGACAGCATGATGCTGATGCACGAGATGCACAAGATATTTGGAAACTGGCGCAACTTCGAGATGATTGCGGTGACGGTGGACGAGGGAATCGGAGATTTCAGGAAGGAATGTGCTCAAATTGCGGGAGATTACGCCCGAAAGTTAGGAATGGAGCACAGGGTCATAAGATTCAAAGATTACATTGGAATAACGACGGATGATGTTGCGAAGGTGGATTCTCAGTTGAAGCCCTGCACATACTGCGGGGTATTCAGGAGGAAAGTTCTGAACATGTATGCCAAAGAAATTGAAGCGAATTACTTGCTTTTGGGATTGAACTTGGATGATTTTGCCCAATCCATTCTTATGAATGTTACCCGGGGAGATGTTGCTCGTCTTGCCCGTTTGGCACCGCACAAAAAGGTGGCCGAGGGCTTCGTTCCCCGCTTGGCTCCTCTTAGAAAAGTGTTGGAGCAAGAGGTTCGAGATTACAATAGAGTTGTTGGGATTCCATATCATCACGGAAGATGCCCCTACGCTCCCCTGGCAATACGTGACGAATATAGGGAATTTCTCAATTCATTGGAAAAAAGGGATCCCGCAGTGAAGTTCTCAACCCTAAACTTCTTTGATAAGGTTAAGCCCTACGTGGAAAAGGACGTGAAACAGAAACTCAAGCCTTGCAAAATTTGCGGCGAGCCGACAATCGGGGACATATGCAAGGCATGCGAACTCAAATTGAGATACGAAAAATTAAAGAATCAGGAGTAAAGCAGCTCTATAGCCTTGAGAATTTCTGGGACGGTGACGATTTCGTTCACACTGGCCCCGCTTGCTCTGATATGACCACCTCCTCCGTAGAACTTGGCTATTTTCAGAACATCCTTGTCAGTGTGGGTTCTGAATTCCAGCTTGGTTGTGGATTTTCCCCTCTCTGTTATCCTGTGAATGAGAATGACTATAATGTCAATATCATCGTCTAATTCATTACCCACCAAGTACACGGGTATGGATTCTGTTGTTTCATAGACTCCCACTTTCAAATTCCCAATGCGATAAATTTTCGTTCTCTCTTTCGCCGTGCGCTTTAGCTCATCGACCCATGAGGAATATTCCTTCACTATCTCCTCGTATTTGTCCAGTCTCGATAATTCCTCGGTGGATAAATCATACGCTAATTCCCTGAGATTTCTCGTTAATTCCATGCCTGAATATTTGTACCTTATTGCTCCAACAGTAAGCCTTATTCTATCCGCAATTTCATCTTTCACATCATTGGTATCTATCTGGTTTGCCAGCTCAACAAGAGGGGAAGAGATATTGAAATAATTCGCCACCACGCTTGCGGCGCTCTTGGCCTTTCTGTCCACCACGATTTCTACATGCTCGAATTTTCCATCCGGGTTCCACTCGTGATGGTCTATCCACAGCACTCGGTCGTATATTGCAGCCGCGTAGACCGCTTTATTCTCTCCCGCTAAATCGAATATGTAAAGCTCTCCGAGGCTCTTTTTATGCTGAATCGATTTGCAAATCATGTCCCTGAGCTGCACGGGGGAAGTGAAATAAGTGCGAACCTTCATTCCCTTTATGCTTTTCAAAAATAGAGCGAGGGAAATGAGACCATCTGAGTCCATGTGAGTCATGACGGTTATCATCTTTATTACCTTGCTAAAAGTGCCCTTATTCTGTCGCCCGCGTTCTCAGCGTGGTTCGCTATATCCCCCAGGAGAAACACCAATTTGCTCAGGTGGAATATGGCCACAGGCGAGATTTCATTTTCCATGGAAAAAATCTTTCTTGTGAGCTCTCTTTCAATTATGTCGCTCTCGTGCTCGACTTCGTGCAATTTCTGTATAATTTCTTTCTCTTTCTTTCTCTCGTTTTCGGCGAAAGAGGATTCAATTACCACATTTAGCTGGATAACGGCTTTTTCCGCAATGTCCGTTGATTCGAGGGCTTTGTCGAACAGGGATTTGAAATCTTCCATGAGTTCATCCGGTATTGGCTTCTCGCGCATTGAAATCCATTCTCCGATATCTTGAATCAGATCCTCCACCTTATCGATTTCTCCCAGTAGAGAGAGGAAAACCCCGCGATCTACGGGCATCTTCACATCCTTGGGAAGATGATTTCTTATATTACTCTTTATGTAATCCGCCTTCAACTCTAATTCCTCGATTTTTTTCCTAATTTCCTCAAATTTTTCGAAATTTCCGTCTAAATATGCCTTAATCTCATCTTGGAGTAGCGATGCGCTTTCTTTCACTATGCCTGCATGCTCCTCCAATGCTTCAAATGGAGATTTTCGAAGCGTGTCAATTATTGGAGCTCTCATGAATTTCATATTCTCACCTCACAAGAATATCATTCTCAATAATAAAAATATTCCCGCCGCAAAGCCCATGGCTATTGGAATAGTGAGAACCCACGAGTAAATTATGTTCTTTATAACCCTGTAGTCTACGCTCGCCAGACCCCTCGCAATTCCCACACCAAGAACCGAGCCTACTATAACATGTGATGTAGATATGGGCATACCCAACTTTGAGAAAACCAATACCACGAAAGCGGTTGCAAGCTCAGCCGAGAAGCCTCTGGTTGGTGTTATGTCCGTTATCTTTGATCCTATGGTGTAAATAACTTTGTAACCCCATGTTGAAATTCCTAACACTATTCCAAACCCGCCGAGCACGAGCACCCAGAGGGGTATAACTATCTGCGAGCCTACGCTTCCACTATTTGCAATATCCACTATTGTCACAAGAGGACCCACCGCATTTGCCACATCGTTCGCACCGTGCGCAAAAGCTACGCTTGCGGCGGTCATCACCTGCAAATAGATGAAGAATTTCTCGAGGCGTTTGTATTTGTCTTCCTCGTTGCGGTACTTTTCGTGGTATTTTTTCAAAAATAAATAGCCAACGAATGCGCTTATCACTCCTGCTATGGTGGAAATCAAAAGAGAGTTTGTGAGACCAAAATCCAAGTCTAAATTGTGCAAACCTTTGTAAATTATGGACATTGTTATAATCATAGCCGTTAAAAATATGAAAAACGGCGCCACGATTTTCGCTTCTCTTATCGGGTCTTCTTTCGAGAGCACCGTTTTCTTGAGTGTTAGAAAAATCAGGTAAGCTATGAATGCTCCAGATAGCGGGGATATTACCCAGCTTGCAACTATGCTTCCAACCACTGCCCAGTGGATCAGGGAGATGTTTATCACCATCACAAATCCCATGACGGCACCAACTATGGAGTGAGTAGAAGAGACTGGCAAACTTAGATATGTGGCTATGGTCACCCATATTGCGGCTCCAAGCAAAGCGGCCAACATGCCAACCATGAGCACATTTGGACTCAAAGCGCTCGGAGAGACAATACCTTTGGATATTGTGCCTGTTACGTGCTTACCCACCAAGACCGCACCTAAAAATTCAAAGATTCCGGCGATGATTACCGCCTTTTTTAATGTTAATGCCCCGCTTCCAACGGAGGTGCCCATGGAATTGGCCACATCATTAGCACCTATATTCCATGCCATGTACAGAGCGGCAATAATTCCGACTATTAGCACCACTAATGTGAGCATGGTTGGGTATGCTGATGTCATATATAATAAATTTGTTAGCTTTCATTTTTCTCCTCTCCTAAAAATTTGCGGAGCCATGGGCCTATGCCGTAAATGAGAATCATTATGTAAAACACCTGCAAAATAGGCTTGAAAGAGAGCGCGAAGACGGTGAGCGGTGGGAACACCGTGGCCGCAAGGGAAAGGGATATGGCCTGAGAGCTTGCAGTTGCGCCCAAAATCAGAATCATACCCTTTTCGTACTTGAATTTGAGAAGCTTTGCAGCAATGATGGATAGGGAAGTCTGAATAATATAATATGAAAACAGAGCGAGGAGAACCATGAGAAAAATCTCCGGCTCGAATATAACTTTTCTCGCCACCTTCGCCACCGAGAAAAACACAATTAAGAGAATCCCCAAGGCCGAGATTCCTGGAAGGTATTTTTTCATTCCCATGAAATATGCTCTCCCCTTTCTCTTTATTATTTCTCTCCTCGTAATTATCCCAAGAGCGAGGGGAACTAAAATGTAAAAGAGGAGAATCACAATGAGCTGAACAACATTTATGGTTGCGAATATGCCTCCGTTGAAATATATGAGGATAGGGGACAAAAGAGGAATCAAGAAGAGCCCGGTAACCGCAATAACCAGTGCGTCTGCGATGCTGGCATCCGCTATGCCACTCCATCCTATGAGCATGTTCGAGCAAGGGATCGCACCAACAAGCACCAAGGCAAGGGCGAGCTCATCGTAACCCTTTAAGATTGTTCTCGAGAGAAAAAATGCCGTTAGGGATGCGACTATGTAGGCGAATATAAGGGTACTCGCAATGAGTTTGTAATTTCTGCCCGCCTTCTTCACCTTCTCCACTTCCATCCCAGTGAGCATGGGATAGAGCATGATGAAAACCGCCGCTACGCTTATGGGCATTATGTTCATTTTTGAGAAATCGAGGTAATAACCTAAGATCAGCGCGATTATGAAATCTAAGAGCACATAGAGATAAAGCCTTTTTTTGATGTGGAGAAGAATCTCTTTCATCGCTTTGAAATTGTAGGGATATATTTAAGCATTCCTGGCCGATTGCGGGGATTCTTCCGTCAATTCTTTCCTGTGCCTTAGCCAGAAATAGAGAACGACGATGCCCATGGAAAACCACATGCCGGTGGCGATTAACCACGCGGGATATAAATCTAAAAGAGGGCCTATGAATAGTATTCCTATGGGCGTGAATGAGTTTACCATGACGATGAATATGGAAAGAACACGACCACGAAGCTCGTTGGGCACCGCTCTTTGAATTTTTGCCTCTAATGGCACGTTCATGAAAGCTTCTGCCGAACCCAATATCACCGAGATAATTACGAGGGTTAAAAATGCCATGGTAATGCTCAGAGAAGAAATGGGGGATATCAACCAGATGAACACGAGCAGTATTATTCCATTTACCACCAAGCTGTGAAATATGTACTTGGCAGGTTTTTTCACGAGTTTCAAAGCGATAATCATATTTCCAACTATGGCCCCGGCCATGAAGGTGCTCTCAACAAGCCCGAACTGAATGCTGCTGAATTTCAAAACCTCTCGTATCACATAAGGTAACAAAATCGCACCCAATGGCTGCCCAAGGGCGTTGAGCGACAGAGCGAATGTCATCAGAACGAGCAAGTATCTGCTCTTCCTTAAAAATCGCAGACCTTCTTTCAGGTCATTTGCAATCTCCTTGGCATTGCTTATCTTTTTCGTTTTCCACTCATAACGAATCAGAAGCTCGAATAATCCCGAGCCGAAGAAACTAAGGCCGTTCACTAACACAGGAAGCATGATTCCCCCGAGCCCGTAGAGCAATCCACCCATGGCAGGGCCTACGAGCATCGCGATTATGTTGAAAGTAGATGAGACGGAATTTGCCCTTTCTAACTCGTTCTCCGGCACCAATTCGGGGAATAGTGCGTTGGTTGCAGCCCCGAAGAACGCGCCCATGAAGGAGAGAATTATGGTTATTAGAAGAAGCTGGTCTATTGCCAAGAAATTGAATGCTATTACCGCAAGAAGAATGGCCCCCCTTATCAAATCAAATCCGACCATCATGTGCTTTCTGTTGTAGCGATCACTTAGAACGCCGGCGAATGGGAGAAGCGCGAATGGTAACATTTCGGCAAGGACGAAAATGGACATCATGCCGCCGCTGTGCGTTTTATCAAGAACGTAGAGAGGTATGGCTACATCTTGCACTGCCCAGCCAAACTGCGAAACAAAGCGCCCGGTTACGAAGAGCCAGAAGTTCTTGCCGAGGGTAGCCATACACTCACCGCGTATATGCCAAATGCACACCGAACTATATAATTTTTCCTAACTGGGATTTTTTACCACATGTCCCATGGCCTTTTTAGCATCACTCCTATTCCAGCGATTATCAGGATGAGAGGGCCTATGATGCAGATATTGAATTTATTATGCCCAGCATTTCCAGAAGCCATAGCACCCCTATTATTATGAGAAAGGAACCTACTAAAATTCTTCCCGTGGAATATCTTCCATTTCTCATTTTTTCACCACCTTGCCCACCTTCGCTTTATTGCTTATTTTTATGTTTTTTCCTTTTACTATTCCTATGACGCATCCCTCTCCGATTTCCACGCTATCCCCTTCCACCTCCTCTGCGCTGGTGGACTCTATACACACGTTTTCTCCCCTTATTTTATTAGATTTCATCGTGCCTGCGTATTTTCTTAAGATTCCTTTTTTCGCTCTTATTTCCACATCCCCTCCTATTATTTCATCCACTTTGCAGCTCGCACTAAGATAAATTTTTAATTTTTTGCATTGAATTTTTTCCGCTTTGACTTTTCCTCCTATCTCCCCATTTTCGCATTTCAGCTCGGTGCATTTCACAACGCCCCCTGTTTTCACTCTCCCCCCTTCTATTCGCCTCGCTTTCAAAATTCCGCCGGAGCTTATGCTCCCGGCCACCAAATCCCCTTCGATGCTCGCCGTACCTCCGGAGTTGAATACTTCAGTGTATATGCTTGAGCTTGCGGTGAGCATTCCCCCAGAGGAAACTTTTTTCGCATGAATCTCACCTGTTATCTTCACCGTTCCAGATGCGGATATGTACTCGTATCTTCCCCCGGGGACCGTGCACATCCCAGCGCATTTGTAATCTTTTCCTCTATCTTCATATTCCGCCTCTTTATTTTCATCATCCTCTTCCTTTTCTTCTTTCTCTTCTTTGTATCTCTGGAGTATTTCCTCGTAGGTCTCCTTACTTATCTCGCCCTTCTCGTATCTTTCTTTCAATTTTCTTACGAATTCGTCTTTCATAATTCCCCATGAACACACTGTAATTTAAACCTTTTTATAAAAATTTTTTGTTGTAATTTCAACTGGGAATTTTAATATTCAACTTAAAAGTTGAAATAGTGGAAATCCATACGGGTTTATGGACATGTATTCTCAAGTTGCGGAAGTGATATCTCCTATTCGAATAAGAATCTTGAGAGAATTAAAGGAGGATAAGCACCCCAGGGAGCTCGCGATGGAATTCAACATGACGAGGCAAGGGGTGGATAAGCACCTTGCGATTCTGTATCAAATGGGGTTGGTGGATAAGAAAATAAAGGAGATGAAGAGGCCAATGATATTTTACTTCCTCACCAAAGAGGGAGAGAGTTTCCTTCAGGAGTTTGAGAACATGGTGGAGAATCTGGTAATCGACCTGAGAAAGAGGCGGAGGGAAGAGCTACTCGCATTGGATAAGATGCTTGTCGATGGCATGATAAACGAAGCCGAATACCTTAGAAAAAAGAGAAATCTGGAAAAAAGATTCAGGTGGGTGATGGAACGATGATCATCCGCGAGGGAAAAAGGGAGGATCTTAAATTTTTGCCGGAAATATTAATGACCGCTTACGAAGGTCTCGAAGAATACGGAGAAGAGAGCATCGATAAGGCGAGGAGATACATAGAGGACCTTTACGACGAAGACCCTCAATGCTTCTTCGTCGCAGAAGATAAAGGAGAAATCGTAGGATTCATCTTCTGCAACCGATTCTGGTACAGCAAGTTCGAGCACTCGCAGGTGGGGGCCATCCATGAAATAGTGGTTCTTCCGACGCACAGGCATGAGGGCATAGGAAAAGCGTTAATAGAGAAGGCAATGGAGTACCTGAAACCGAGGAAAATAGAGCTATGGGTGGGCGAGCACAATAAGAACGCGATTAAATTTTACGAAAATTTAGGGTTCAAAGAAAAAGAAACCGCGGGAAAATGGGTGAGAATGGTAAAAGATTAAATTGCGTATACCACTTTCCTCATGTTGGGCCTTTCTTTGTAGAACATGCGGCTCCCGCATTCACACTCAAGTTGTTGCACTCCCAATTCGCTTTCTAAAGGCCTTCCGCACCTTATGCACCTATACATGTCATCTCACCCCGTTCCACTCGCCATAAACGTCGGGGGTGTATGCGGCCCCTGCAAACTTGAAGCCGCAGTGCTTGCATACCCATATGCCAGTGGATTCTCTTACCACCGAATAATGATGACATTTGGGGCATAGATGCCTCTTGCTCTTCTCCTGATAAATCTTTGCCCATCTGGACCTAAGGGGAACACCATACCTCGGGCCGAAGCGCCCGGCTGCACCTACTTTTTTAGTTCTCTTCGCCATCGGCACCACCTAAAATCTGCTCTCTGACTTTTTGCCCGATACTCAAACTTCTATTTATAACTTTCTTAACTTCCTCGTATGTGAACGTGCCATATAATCCCTTTTGCATGGCGTTTATTTTTCCCTCTTCACTCGTAGTTACTGTTAATCTTGCTTTTGCGATGCTCTCCTCATCTAAATTCGGGTCTGCCACTATCCATTCACCTATCTTCGCGAATGTCACCGGCACAGGATAGTGATTCATCGGCAGTTTGAAATCTTCGCCCACTTCGAATCTTTCCGCAGGGACAATCGCGTCGTTTAGAGCAGCCAAAGCTGCGATTCCGCACGCGTCGAAGAGGTTTCCGTGGTAATCCAAAACGTGCATGTCTATGAAAACCACCCAGACCTTCTCGCCTTCTTCGATTACCAATTTCTCCAAGTCTATCGCGTGGCTCTCTCTGATTCCCCTGTCCACGACCCTCGCAAGCTCTATGGCCTCCTCGCTTGGAGGACCCGGCTCGAAGGTTGGCGATGCAAGAGGAACAAGCTCAACGTTTGTGGTCATTATCCCCATGTTGGGAGTATCTGGAAATGGCTCTCCGGGCTCTATCTTCACACCCACAAGAACCTTCGTGTCCCCTAATTCAACCAAAGCAGAGCCATCGGCCCTTTTGATGAATCCAGTTTTGATTTTTATTGGTCTAACTTCATCGAATCCGCGACCATCTATTCTGGTGCCTTGCAAAGCCAGTTTTTTTATGTAATTTCTCTTCGACTCCGCAACCACACCCTCTGAAAATTTAGTTGTCATCATCATCACCTCTGTAAGCAGATTTTAGTGTTTCAATTTCCATCTTGTAAATTTCCCTGGCGGCGTCCATGGCCATCTCCATGGCGTTCGTCAATTCCTCGTAAGTTAAATCACCGTCCATCTGCAAAAGCGCGATTTCTCCTGTTCTGGGGAGAATCGCCATGGGTACGTCCGCCTCTCCGAAATTGTCCTCTTCCTTGTTGAGATCGAGAACAACCACGCCATCCACCTTTCCGGCGGCGCATCCTACCACGAGATCCCTCATGGGTATGCCCGCATGCGCCAGCGCGAGGGACGCTGCTGTTATTCCGGCCACACGCGTTCCAGCGTCTGCCTGAAGAACTTCTATGTACACATCTATAGCCGTCCTTGGAAACTTCTCCACAAAGACCACTGAGGTTAGAGCTTCGCTTATCACCTTGCTCAGCTCAACGCTCCTTCTGTCCGGTCCGGGTCTCTTCCTCTCATCTACGCTGAATGCCGCCATATTATACCTCGCTCTTATTATCGCTCTATCCGATTCCTGAACGTGCTTGGGGTAAGCTTCCCTAGGCCCGTAAACTGCGGCCATTATTTTGTTTCCTCCCCACTCTATGTAAGCAGAGCCGTTTGCCCTCTTGACCACGCCCACTTCCATCTTTATCGGGCGTAGCTGATTGGGCAACCTTCCGTCTATTCTCAATCCATTATCATCGATGAGCTTAATGTCCGATTTCATCCCCATCATTCATCACCTCTCTCAAGAAATTCCTTAATTCTGTCAGTGAGCCCGAAGGTGTGCGCTTCCCTCTCAATCATCCTTATTGCCTTTATCACCTTGATTATTCCCTCGGGTGAGCCTGAAATCCAAATCACGCCGTTCTGTCCCACGTATATGCGGCAATTGGTGTGGTCTTTGAGCATCTGAATCATTGAGCCATTTTTTCCTATGACCCGAGGAACCTTCGAAGGCGAAATCTGTATAATATGCCCGCCTTCCAATTTTCTCAGGCCCTGCTCTTTTAGGGTTATCCACACCTGCCCCATCTCGTTAACGTTGCTGACCTTCGCAAGAACCACATCGCCTATGCTTAGGAATCTTCCGGTGTCTCCGAACTCCACGCGCCAAGGAACATCGTTAACGTGCAAAGGCGCATAATATGGGGCGTTGATATCAACGACCCAGTTCATGGGTGCAAGGTCAACTATCTTTCCAATCACTTTGTCTCCCTTCTTCGGTATATAGCACCCGGAAAGAGGAATAACATTCACGTATCCGGAACGGGATTCTACAATTCCCAAATACGAAGAGTACATTTTCCCGTTCTCTGTAAAAACACCCCTTCCCGGCTTACCTTCCATATCTATTTTTTCTCCGGGAACAACAATTTTTCGTATTCTCTTTTCTTCTTCCATTCAAATTACCTCCTTAATATTTTTGTCTGAACGTTACCATGCGTTTTTTTGTTGAGCACGTCCAAAAATTCTCCCTGCATTCCAGCGGGAATTTCCACAACTCCAATCCAAGAGCCATCGCTCTGCCACTCTTCCTTCAATATGGTACCCATCTTGGAGATCTCACCGTATGCTTTTCCATACATGTCCCCGCTTAGCTTAACCGCTATTTTCACCTTCTCGAATCGTATGGGAATCAGCGGTCTTAGGGCTTTGAGAACCATGGGGACCTGCTCTTCCACTGATTTTAGAGGATCAATATGAACCTTAGCCTCCTCCATAGCCAGCTCAATTCTCTGCGGCGGGTGCGGTGCACCTGTCTGAGGATTTATAGCGTTTCTGGCGATTTCCATAACAATTCTCTTTTTCTTCTCCTCCAGCATCTTTCTCCTTTGCTCAGTGGTGAGCTGAACCTGCCCCTTCTTCACGATTGTTTTTGCCACTTCATTCACATCTGTTGTTCCAAACACTTCCTTGACGAGCTCTTCGCTCGCCCGATCCCCTTTGTGGGCATCTTTGAAAATTTCATCTATTACGAGATAATCCACCACGTTTTCAATTTTACCCGATTTTATATCGTCTATTGCATTGGGATCAACTAAGATTTCAAAGCGATGACCGCCATGCTCATATCTCGCCACGATGGCATCTTCAAGACGAACCATCTCCCTTTTCACCCTCTTTATTGGCTTTCTTATTCTTTATGTATTTGTCCACGTATTTTTTTATCTCTTTTTTCGTCATTTTTCTGAAATTCTCGCCCTTCTTGACCACACCTATCTCCAGAGTCATCTTGTCTATTGTTTCATCTGAAACCGCTTCTATGGCTTTCAACCCGAGCAAAATGGCCTCTTCCATGCTCATCTTGTCTTTATATTCTTTCTCTAAAATTTCCATAACTGTCTCCCTGCCAGAGCCTATGCATCCTGCTTTGTAAGCCATTATAGCTCCACTCGGTTCCGTCTCCATTAGATATATTCCCTTATCATCAATTCCACCTATTAGAAGAGAAGCACCAAACGGTCTAACGCCTCCATACTGGGTGTACTGCTGTTTGTAATCGCTTATTTTCTTCACCAACTGCTCGACTGTTATTCTTTCCCCATATGTGACCTTTTCTATCTGCGATATTATTCTGGCGTAATCCACCAAGATTCGAGCGTCTGCCACTAAACCTGATGTTGCGCACCCAATGTGCTCGTCAATCACATATATTTTTTCCATAAGCTCTTCCTCTATCAGTTTGCTCTTTATTCTCTTATCCGCAATCAAAACAACTCCGTCTTTAAATTTCAGCCCAACGGTGGTGGAACCGCGCTTCACAGCGGACCTTGCGTATTCAACCTGGAACAACCTTCCATCGGGACTGAAAACCGTTATTGCCCTATCATATGCCATCTGCGCTGGTTGCATCTTTTCATCACCTCTCGTGTTTGGTGGAATATACCATTTCATTATAAAACTTTATGCCTACATAAAAGTGAGTCCCGGCTCCCGGATTCGAACCGGGGACCTGCGGATCTCTGCTGAGCGGCGTTGATGCCTTCCCTCAGGCATTATCCCAACTACAGTCCGCCGCTCTAGCCAGACTGAGCTAAGCCGGGAGACATGCGGGTTATTATCACGATGTATTTAAGATTTTTTCTCAGGTGCGGAGAATTAAATTTTAATACCTTCATTTCGATTTCCACTCATGACCAAATTGACCGTTGTGGTGGACAACCAAGCGAAAAGAGGGTTAAGGAGCGCATGGGGCCTAAGCATCTTAGTTGAAGGGGAGAAAAGAATAATGTTCGACACTGGCCCGGATTCGGGGGTATTGGAGTACAATATGAAAAAATTGAATTTGGAGGGAGAGGTGGATTATCTCATCATATCGCACGCTCACTGGGACCACATTGGGGGATTGAGATATGCGGAGAAATTCGCAAAGAACATTTGCCTACCAGAAAGAATAGAAACTCGCGGATTAATTTGTAAAAACCCCACAAAGATTGAGGACTTGGGAGAAACAACGGGAGTTATGGGTCTTGCAATTAAAGAGCAGGCTCTCGTTGTTTTTGGAGAAGAGAAGAATGTTCTTATTGTGGGATGCTCGCACCCGGGCATAGAAAATCTTATGAAGAGAGCGCATCAAATCGCCGGGCGGATAGATATGGTAATTGGAGGATTTCATTTGTTAGGAGAAAGCAAAAGAAGATTGGAAAAAATTGCGAAGGTGTTCAAAGAGTTAGATGTGGAAGAAATTTACGGGATACACTGCACGGGAAATGAAGCTCAGAGATTTTTCAAAGACAGATTAGGAGAAAAAGCTAAGAACGGTTACGCGGGCTTAGAGCTTCATTTCTGAATTTTGTCGCAATTCGGAAGCTTTCCAGACTTGATAAACTCCTGAAAATGCTCCAGCCATTTGGGATTCTCCTTGAAGCTATCCACAAATTTAACGAATTTTTCTATGCGCTCAAAGCTATCATCATCGATATAATGCTCCACTTTATTCGCTATGCTCTCTGCGTTTTCTTCGTTCACTCCAAATATTTCGAAGAATTGCCTTATGACGTCCCAGCGATGAACTATTTTTTTCGCTATTCTCTCTCCAGCTGCAGAGATAACTATTCCTCTGTACTTCTCGTACTTTATGTACCCTTTATCCTGAAGCTTTTTTAGCATGTCGGTGACGCTTGCGGGCTTCACGTTCAGGGCTTCCGAAATCTCGATGCTCCTCACATATCCTTTGTTTTTCGAGAGTTCGTATATCACCTTTAGGTAATCCTCCTCCTTCTCACTCATCTTCATCGCCGCGGTAGTAGTAATTCTCTCCCCTTATTTCTATGTTCCAGCCGTTGAGAATTGCCTCCGCCACCTTCTTTCTTCCGTTTTTCAGCTCGTGCCATAGGGTTTTTCTCGAGACACCCATTTTAATGGCCGCTTCCTCCTGCGTCATTCCGAGCACATCTACCAAACGCATTGCCTCCAATTCCGAGTACGTGATTACTATGCTTCTCTTGTACGGCGCTCCCACGGGAGAATACGAAGTAACCGGTGGTATATACGAAATCCAGCGTGCGAATTTTCTGCGGCCTCTCCTGCGGTCTCTCATTAATTACTCAAATGCGATTTAATATATACCTTTTTCCACCATGAAGAGAAAAATTTTATCTTATGTAATAGCTATGCTCCCTAAATGTTCTCGGCGGGGAAAATAGTGCGCAATGTCGAAAACCTGAGCATCCCCCTTTGGGGATTTGCAGTAATGGTAGCTCTGTTTGGGTCAATAAGGTATTATTTGGAAATTGCGTTCTTTCACTACGAAAACGTGACATTTGTCATTTTTCTACATTCTATTTCGTACTACATAATGCTGTATTTCTTCGTGTTAGCATGTCTTAAGATAATAACCAACGAGAATGTGTACAAGATAATCTCCGCCCTTACTATCTCCACACCAATAATAATTCTTCCGCCCATACTGGACAAATTCGTTTTTGGGAGAACCATCGGATATTCGTACCCAACACTCCAGAATTGGGCAAATATTGCCTTAACCTTTTTTGAGAGCAATCCTGAATACATGTATCGCGGACATCAGATTGAGTTTGCCCTTATCCTCCTCTTAATATTCGTTTATATCTATACAAAATTAAACAAAATGAAAAAAGCACAGAGAATTGCCATATCTTCCGCTTCTACATTTTCGATTTACATAACCATATTCTTTCTAAGTACACCACAACTCTCTATAATTTACAATCTTCTCTATGTCCCTGGACCATATAGCAATTTTACGAGGGATTATCCATATATTGTCTACAACTTTAGATACATTTTAGTAGCCTTTCTGAGTTTTTGGACTGCAATATTAGTGGAGAATCCAAAGAAGGTGGCCAAACTTTTAAAAGATGCCTCCCCCCCACGTATCTTGCATTTTTCCCTCATGTTCATATTGGGATTCTTTTTACAGTACAGCGCTTTGGGGATTTCCCAGGAAATTTATATTCGAGGCAATTTGCTGATGCTTCTTATCGGCACATTCTCCGCCGCTTCTGGGTGGGCATTCGTGGTGGGAATTAATAATTATTACGACAAACTTGCGGATGAAATAACAAACAATTATCGGGGACTTACAACAGGAGAGTACAGTGAGACTAATCTTATGGGTTTCATTATCCTAACTCTCGCCGCTGGAGGATACGCTGCACTGCTAATTGGTGTCATGCCATTTTTATTTTACACACTCTTCATTTTAATGGGATTTCTATACTCATACCCTAAAATTTATCTTAAAAAGTACGGGATAAAAACAATCATAATTGGCCTTGGTTCCGCGTTGCTTCTTGGAATGGGGTATTTTTCACCATGGTTTCCTCAGATAAGCGGTATGAACGAGAGATTTTGGATTTACTTCATCGTAATATTTACCGTGTTCTCCGCTGGAAGTGTCATGAACGATCTGAAGGATTACGAAAGCGATAAAGAAGGAGGCACCCGAACGATATTTACCCACTTCGGAAGGGAGAAAGGGAAGAAGGTGGGTGCGCTTCTCCTGATTATAGCTTTCTCAGTGCCCTCAATCCTCGCGCCCCTTCTAACTCCGGCGTTTATAACCCTCGCTGTGCTGGCAGCGTATCTTCTGTTGAAGGAAAAGGTACTCTACATATATTTCGTGTATTTCTCCGAGTATTTCATGATTCTATTCTTCCATACTTTATAAAATGAGAATCGTCGAGCTACCGCTGTGCAGCACGTTTACCTCCTTGCCGTGATATATTTTGCCCTTTTTCACGAGGACCATGTCTTCCGTGAGCTTCACACCGCTGACCATCGCCTCGCCTTTCTGTATCTTCTCCCAAAGATCTTCTGGATTGGCTGATTTTATGTATCTTATTATTTCTTTCGCTTTCTCCCTGTACTTCGGGCCTATCACACTGAAATTCGGCTTTAGTTCTATGATTTTCTCCTCGGTGTTTCCCTCTATCCCCAATTTCACCTTCGCCTTGAACGTGCCCTCTATGTCGCTAACATCTACAGAGAATCCGTCAATCACAATTTCTTTTATCTCGCCTTTATTCTCGTTCTTCCACCTGCGTATCTCCGCGATTATATCTTTTACCATTTCTCCTTCTTTAGCCGCTTCTTCATCCATTAGAATCGGTTCGGGCCATGTGGATATGTGTATGCTCTTTTTCCCTTCTCTCTCCCTGAAAACTTCCTGGTATATCTCTTCGGTTATGTGGGGCATGAACGGGGAGAACATTTTCACGATGCCCAGCATGACCTCGTAAAGCGTGTATTTGGTGCTATTTTCATTGATGCGGTACTTCACCATCTCCACGTAATGATCAGCGAATACATGCCACGTGAAATTCTCCAAGATTTTTATTGCCCTATCATAGCGGTATTCTTCCATGAGCTTGGTTACTTCCTCCACGGTTTCGCTGTACCTTGTTAAGAGCCACCTGTCCATAAATTTCAACTCCGATGGCTTCTCAAATCCCGAGGAAATTGCATTCTTCACGAACTTGCCCAGGTTGTAGAGCTTGATTATCAATTTTCTCCCGCGCTTCACATCTTTGTAGCGGAAAGGCGTGTCTTCACCGATTGTGCAGTTTGCGGCGAAGTAGCGGAATGCGTCGGTGCCGTATTCATCGATTATCTCCAGGGGATCAACCACATTTCCCCAGGAGGTGTGCATGGGCCGGCCATCTGGAGCTAAGATGAAACTGTCCACGAATATGTTGTTCCATGGCTTTTCCCCCGTCACGCTTTTACTCCTCAAAATTGTATAGAATGCCCATGTTCTTATTATGTCGTGGCTCTGTGGTCTCAGAGACATGGGATATAACTCTTTGAACTTTTCATCGTCGCGGGCCCAGAATGTGTTGTATAGCGGGGAAATTGAAGAATCAACCCAAGTATCGAAAACATCCTCGCTCCCATGCAGAGGCGCTCCGCAAACGGGGCATTTTTCGTAAGGCGGCGGGTCCACGGTTGGGTCAACGTGCCTGTCCATCCTCTGCAAGTCTTCAAATTTAGGGGTAAATGCATGGCCGTTTTCGCATTCCCATATTGGAATAGGGGTGGCAAAGTATCTCTGGCGCGAAACGACCCAGTCCCATTCAAGCGAGTCAATCCACTCGTAGAGCCGCTTCTTCATGAATTCCGGAATCCATTTGATCTCATCAGCGGTCTTGCGCACTTCTTCTTTCAGCTCGGTTATCTTTATGAACCACTGCTCCTTGTTCACAAATTCAATGGGGGTATGGCAGCGCCAGCATACACCCACATTTTGCTCAATTTCTTCTTGTTTTATCAGCAATCCTTCTTTTTTCAGGTCTTCGATAATCGCTTTTCGCGCCTCTTCCACCGGCATTCCCGCGTATTTTCCCGCTCGCTCGGTCATCTTGCCATCTTCGTCTATCGCATCTAAAAATTGTAGGTGGTACTTGTAGATCCACTCCAAATCATCTTTGTCTCCAACGGAGCAAATCATCACCGCTCCTGTTCCAAATTCTTTATCCACCTTCTCGTCCGCGACAATTTTTACTTTCTGCCCGTAAATGGGCACTATCGCATACTTGCCCACGTAATCCTTGTATCTATCATCTTCGGGATGCACGGCAATGAGCTGGCATGTCGATAATAATTCTGGACGAGTTGTGGCGATTACTATCTCGCCCCCGTCCTCCATCTTGAACCTGAGATAATTTAATTTTGTTTTTCTTTTTCTGTATTCTATTTCCGCATCCGCAATGGCGGTGCCGCATCTCGGGCACCAATTAACAGGGTGCTTCGCCTTGTAAACGAGTCCTTTCTCGAACATCTTTATGAAAGATAATTGAGTGATTCTTCGGTAATAAGGAGCGTCGGTCTGGTAATAAATCGTTGGGTCCATGCTCTCCCCCAAAATCTTGTACTGGCGAATCATCTCCCCGATGTTCTGATTCGCGAAATCCTCGCAGAGTTTGATGAACTCTTGCCTTGGAGTCTCGCGCATCTTTATCCCGTATTTTTTCTCCACGTTCACCTCGATGGGCATACCGTTTACATCGAAGCACAGAGGAAAGAAAACGTTGTAGCCGCGCATTCTCTTGTACCTCGCAATGATATCGATGTGGGTGTAATGGGTCGCGTGCCCTATGTGCAACCTGCCGCTCGCATATCTTGGCGGGACATCGATGCTGAATATCTTGTCCTTATCCATATTGTTGAAATCGAACCTGTAAAGCTCTTCCTGCTCCCAGTAATCCTGCCATTTCTTCTCGCGCTCTTTGAAATCGTACATATTTGGGTGAAATAATGAGGTAATATAAAAATTTGGGCCACACGAAAATTATTTTTACACACTTCCCTTTTCCCGTCTATGCTTTCAGAGAACTTAATGCGCAATGTGGTCGAGGTAATCACCAGCGACGAGCTGGAAGAGAAATTAAAAGGAAATCCGCGGGGGTACGTGGGAATTGAACCCTCGGGTCGAGTGCATCTGGGCACTGGCTTGATCATAGGAAACAAAGTTCGAGATCTCCAGGAGGCGGGCGTGGATATGCTCGTGTACTTAGCGGACTGGCACGCGTACATCAACGATAAATTCTCCGGAGATATGGACAAAATTCGCCTCGCTGGAGAATACCTGAAAGGAGTTTTCAATGCCCTGGGAATCCGCCCGAATTACCTTTGGGCCGACGAATTGGTCTCGAGGAAAGAATACTGGGAAAAGGTCATAAAGATTGCGAAGAAGACATCGCTAAAAAGGGTGAAAAGAGCGATGACGATTATGGGCCGCAAGGAAGATGAGGCAGAGCTGGATTCTTCCAAAATCATTTATCCGTTTATGCAGGTTGCCGATATCTTTGACATGGAAATTGAAGTTGCGCTCGGAGGCATGGACCAGAGACACGCGCACATGCTTGCTCGGGATGTTGCGGAAAAATTGGGATTTGAGAAGCCAGTCGCGATTCATACGGTAATCCTCGCTGGACTAAAAGGCTCGGGTAGAATGGATCCCATAGAGGCGAAGATGAGCAAGAGCAAAGAGGGAAGCGCTATTTTCGTGGACGATTCCGAAGAAGAAATAAGAAAAAAGATGAAAAAGGCCTTCTGCCCGCCGGAAATCGAAGGCAATCCCGTTTTGCAGATTGCAAAGCATATTTTGTTTGCGTACTATGTGGATAAACTCATTATCCCACGGCCCGAAAAATGGGGTGGGGATTTGGTCATAGACTCATACGAAGAGCTTGAAAGCATTTACGCGAAGGGGGAGCTGCACCCCATGGATCTGAAGATGGGAGTTGCGGAATCTTTGGTTAATATCCTCAAACCCGTTAGGGCTTATGCGGAGAAAAATGACGA